>CAMCEM010000022.1 GCA_945873755.1 Chitinophaga pinensis
AGCCTGTTGTGCTATTTATAGTATTGTAAATTGATGAACTTGCACCTGCTGTAAAATTCAAAAAACTTGCTTGTTGATAGTTATTAAAATTTATTAAAACCATAAAAGCAAAAATTTCGAACGCCAAGAAAATGAAAAACACATAATACTTATATAAAAAAAATATTAAATTTTTCATGAATTGCTACTGTAGTTTTCGTTTTTTAGAATGAAATTAAATAAAAATACTTAACTAAGTCATTAAATGTTTGTACGTTTTTAAGTTTTTAAGTGCCATTCCTGTACCTCTAACTACTGCTCTTAAAGGATCTTCGGCTACATGAACAGGTAGTTTTGTTTTGGAAGATATTCGCTTATCTAAACCTCTTAGCAAAGCTCCTCCACCAGTTAAATATAAACCAGTTGAATAAATATCAGCCGAAAGTTCGGGTGGTGTTAACTCCAATGCACGTAAAATAGCTTCTTCTATTTTCGAGATAGATTTATCTAATGCTGCAGCTATTTCCGAATAGGTTACACTTATTTGTTTTGGAATACCTGTCATTAAATCGCGTCCGTTTACTGCATAATCTTGAGGTGGATTATCTAATTCCGACATGGCTGAACCAACTTCAATTTTTATTCTTTCAGCAGTTCTTTCTCCAACTAATAAATTGTGTTGCCTGCGCATGTAATCTAAAATATCGTCAGTAAATTCGTCTCCAGCTACTCTTATTGATTGATCGCAAACAATACCCGCTAAAGCAATAACAGCAATTTCGGTTGTTCCACCTCCAATATCAATAATCATATTTCCCATTGGCTCAAATACATCAATACCAATTCCTATTGCTGCTGCCATAGGTTCATGAATTAGATATACTTCTTTTGAACCAGCGCGCTCTGCACTGTCTTTAACCGCACGTTTCTCCACTTCGGTAATGCCAGATGGTATGCAAATAACCATTCGCTGCTGTGGTTTTATAAACTTATTGGTTTGAGGAATCATTCCTATTAAACCCCTAATCATGTGTTCTGCTGCCTGAAAATCGGCAATAACTCCATCTTTCAAAGGTCGAATTGTTTTAATGTCTTCGTGCACTTTTCCATGCATTTGCTGGGCTTGACTTCCAACAGCAATAACATTTCCGTTTCTTCTATTTATAGCTATTATAGAGGGCTCATCAACCACTACCTGATCCTTGTGTATGATTAAGGTATTTGCCGTTCCTAAGTCTATGGCTAAATCCTGTGTTAAAAAACTAAATATGCCCATTTATACTATTTCCTTGTTTTATAGGGGGTAAACTGATTTTGAAAATGAAATTGTTTTATTAAAACGCTGCAATTTAATATAAATGATGTCAATCTTTTTTAAAGTTTCAAATTTTATTTAATAAATATTTGTCACATCATTTCAACAGTTGGGATTTGCTATAATTTTTAAAATACCAAAACAGAAAATACATTATTATACAATTCAATCCAATGTTTATTAAGCAAATATAAAAATAAATGAACTCAATTCTGTATTTTTAAAAAAAATAGGTTTTTATTGTGCCTTAAAAAAAAAATTTTTACAAATGAAAAAATATAAAATTATAACGCTATTACTTTTTGCTTTTACAAATATTTATGCTCAAAAAAATGCACCCGAAAATTGGTTTAATTTAGATTATAAGACCAACAAAGTATATGGAGTAAGTACTGAAAAAACTTATACCGAATTATTATCAAATAAAAAATCAAAGCCAGTAATAGTAGCAGTTATTGACGGTGGAACAGAAGTAACACACGAAGATTTAAAAGATGTTATTTGGGTAAACAAAAACGAAGAAATATTAAATAGTTTCGATAACGACAGCAATGGATATATTGATGATGTAAATGGATGGAATTTTATTGGTGGTGAATTTCAAAATGTAGTACAAGACAATATGGAAATTACCCGTATCTACAAAAAATACAATAATCGTTATTTAGAAAATGGCGCTTTAAATTTAAATTTTGATAACGATAGTAACTATAAACTTTATGCAAAAGCCAAAATATTGTATGAAAAAAAGTTAGATTTAGCCAAAAAACAGTTTGCTGTTTATTCGAAAATTATAGAAAAACTGAACGAAATTAAAGAATTTGTAAAAACAGATTTACCTACAAAAACAGAGTTAAAAGCATTTCCTTTAAAGGATAGATTTGACATTATTGCATACGAAACTGTGCTATCGGCTAGTAAGAAAAAAACAAAAATTAGCGATTTAATTGGTCAGTTTACCGAGGCAAAAGATTATTTTAAAAGTCAGCTAGATTTTCATTTAAATTTAGACTTAGATACCAGAAAAATAGTTGGCGATAATTATGATGATGTGAACGAAAAAAACTACGGAAACAATAGAGTAAGTGGACCAAAAGGCGAACATGGAACACACGTGGCAGGAATTATTGCTGCCAATAGAAATAACAATATGGGTATAAAAGGCGTAGCAGATAATGCGCAAATTATGGTTTTGAGGGTAGTGCCCGATGGAGATGAAAGAGACAAAGACATTGCAAATGCTATCATGTATGCTGCCGATAATGGGGCAAAAATTATAAATATGAGTTTTGGTAAATCGCTATCCCCAAATAAACAATTGGTTGACGATGCAGTAAAATATGCAATGAGCAAAGATGTGCTTTTAATACATGCAGCTGGTAACGACAATAGTAATATTGATACCATTGAAAATTTTCCAAATGCTACATTTTTAAACAGTGAAAAAGCAAATACTTGGATAGAAGTAGGAGCAAGTAGTTGGAAAAAAAAGAAATTCCTAACAGCTGATTTTAGTAATTTTGGTAAACAAACAGTTGATTTATTTGCACCTGGAGTAGATATTAATTCATGTGTTCCAAATAGTAAATACGAAAGTTTTAACGGAACAAGTATGGCAGCTCCGGTTGTTGCAGGTATAGCAGCTACTTTACGCGCTTACTTCCCCGAAATTACAGCATTGCAAACAAAACAGTTAATAATGGAATCGGTTATTAAATACAATAAAAAAGTATTTATTCCAGGTACAAAAACCAAAGTAAAGTTAAACGCTATTTGTGTAACTGGAGGCATTGCCAATTTGTACAATGCAGTAAAATTAGGGATGGAAAAAGGGTATAAAATGAGTAATTGATTTTTTCTTGCTTTCTTTTTGTAAACACTTCTGCCATGTATTATTTAAATGTTCAAATAAAAATTCCATTTGTTTAACTTCTCTTATAAATATTTGGTATCTATTAATTTATTCTTTTGTTTTTAGTCACCAATAATTTTTTTGCTGATAAATCACTCACCACTTTTTTACCTGTTTTAGCTTCAATTTCTTTACGAGTATTGCCTGCAATAGTGCCACCTTGATTAGCAATTTTTTTGTTTTCTACAAAAGTTTTAGGCTTTTTTTCTTTGCTTATTTCTGCTGTGGTAGCCTCGGCTAGCATATTAAGTACCAACTCTAAATTAGTCATATTATCCCTTAAGTTTTCCTTTTTCAGGTCTTTATGTTTTTTATATTCTTTTACTGATAATCCGCTCCAGGCTTTTGTTATTTCATCTGTAAGTATTGCATATTCTTCTCCTTTTTTCATCCCACGTTCTTCCCATTCGTCAGTCAATTCTTTACGAACTTCAATGCTTTTTAAGCGTTGGTTAATCCATTCTTTACTATAGCCTTTTTTTAGGTATGTTTCCATCAATCGGTCAATGCCTATTTCAGGATCTTCTATTTCATCTATTCGCTCACGGGCTACTTTGGCTATCCACAATTTAAAAGGCTCGGCTTTAGACGATGGTATAGTTTGTACCAAACGGAAAATGGTTTCAATATCGGCTACGTCAGTTAGGTATTTTTTTCCATCGTTAGCAGTTAATTTGAGTTTGTCACATTTTGTGACAACCTCACTTCCTTCATTTTTTAGACGATGTTTTAATGTTGTCCAATAACTTTGGGCTTTCTTATAATCTTTTTGTTCTGTAAGCACTGCAACAATATCAATTACAGAAAAATACCACTTCTCTTGTTCTTCATTCCATTGTGAGCGAACTTTCTTTTCTTCAAATAGTTTAATAGAGTTGTCTTTTTTCATAAAGCTATTTTAATTTAATTTCTTTTTTTATAGTTCATCTAATTAAAACCAAATTCAAATTGATTTATAATTTTTTTTCTTTTGCAAAAGTGTTTATATCAAAAACAATATGTTATAGAATTAAATTTAAAAAATTTCATGAATTAATTAGTTTTAACATCAACACTTAGCTCAAAATAGTCCAAAGGACATTTTGAGCTAAGTGTTGTACATACAGCTAACGTATTGGTATAACAAATTTAATAACTTTTGACCAATTGTTATTTTTTATACTTAAAATAAATACCTGCATTAAGAGTTTCAATTTCAATATTGGTATTTGTAATAATGGAATCGGTTATTAAATACAATAAAAAAGTATTTATTCCGGGTACAAAAACCAAAGTAAAGTTAAATGCTATTTGTGTAACTGGAGGCATAGCCAATTTGTACAACGCAGTAAAATTAGGAATGGAAAAAGGTTATAAAATGAGTAATTGATTTTACTCCTTAATCACTTTTATACTTTGCTTACTCATTCCATCCAAACTTAAAAAATACATGCCACTTTGCAGGGTTTCTAAGTTTACTATTGTTTCATTAAGGTTAAGTTTACCGCTAATTACAGTTTGTCCAACTAAGTTTGTAATAATGTATTTTTTACCAACTAAATTGGTTTTATTAGTAATGGTAATATTGGTTTTGGTTGGATTTGGAAATACTGTTAAATCATTTTCTAAACTAAGGTTATTGAAACCAACATTGGTAATATTTACAGTTAAATAAGTAGAATCGTAACAAGTGAAAGCTTCATTTATTCTAGCTTTTAACAGTCCAGTTCCTGTACTCGACCAAATTACATTTACCGAATTAGTTCCTTGTCCGCTTATAATTACACCATTTGTAATAGTCCAATCAAAAAGCACTGAAGGCTGATTGCGAACCGAATAAGTGTAAGGTAGTAATGAAATATTTGGATTTTTATTCCCAATAATTGAATCTATTTTAGGGTCATAAACTGTTACATCATTCATTCTTAAATCGGTACAATTATGATTGCTTGTGCAGAATAAATAAATATCGTAACGCCCTTTTTTATTAAATGTTTTTGATGAGTTTTGTTGAATGATTGTATCGTTTTCGCCCATTACCCATTTATAACTCATGGTTCCGTTTTCAATAGTAGAGTTATTGCTAAATACAAAATTGTTGGTTTTTAAACATTGTTCACGAGCAGACATGTATTGAAAACTTGCCATAGGGTTAGGATAAACGTTAACAGTCTTAATGGTTGTATCGCTGCAACCGCTTGTGTTTAGTTCAATTAATGAAACAGTATAAGTTCCAATTTTTGAATATGTTTTTTTAGGAGATGCAAAGCTAGAAAAAGTACTGTCACCAAAATCCCAACTGTAAGTATTCCCAGCAATGCTGTCGTGCAGAAACATAAAAATATTATTATTTTTACACTGAATGTTGGTATTACTTAAAAAATTGCTAATGGGTTTTTGGTTAATAATAACTGTTTTATTTAAAGAATCAACACAATTATTATTACTTGTTATAATCAATTTGATGGTTAAATTATTATTATTTAAAAGTGTTTTAACTGGGTTTGAAACATTATCAATTGTACCATCGCTAAAAGTCCAATTAGAACCAATTGTTCCATAATCTACAGAAGAATTATTAGTAATAACCACAAAATTATAAAGATCAGATTTACATATGGTATCAGGACAAGTAAAAGCAGCTTTTGGTTTTGGATAAACCACCAAAGTCAATGAATTAGAACTATCGGAACAGCCAGCATTGCTTACTATTACTTTGTAAATACTTGAACTGTCGGTTGAAAAACTGCTGCTAGTTTCATTACTTAAAAGTATATTGTTTCTATACCATTTATAACTTAAACCTGCAACTACTGGAACTGCTGATATAAGTGCATTTACACCTTTGCAAAATGAGTTTCTATTGCTACTTATTATTGGCTGAGTAAAACCTTGAACAATAGAAATTGGATAAATAATATTATCACATAAACTATCTGATGAACACAAAACCCTAATTGAATATGACTTATTTAAAGCCAATCCTAGTGGAATATTTACCATAATAGAACCAGTAAGCAATGAACTAGTTGCTGTTGCTAATGAGGTAGCATTTGTAAAAGAGCCAAACGAATCTGATAACTGAACAGTAAACACATTGTTCGTCAATAAATTAATTCCATTTACTTTATAATTGATACTGGTGTTGGTTATTTTATTATTACAAAAAACATTTTTTGTGTTTGTTTCAATATTTACATATGGATTTTGAACTACTAAACTAATTCCTTTAGTTGCAAATGCTTTTAAAGGGCAAAATCGGTCGGTGCCTGTTACTGTAAATAAATGAGGCAATTGCCTTATTGCATTGGTTGGTGGAGTCCAACAAAACTTAAAACTATCAGCTTTAGGACCATTGATTGCTCTGTTTGCTAAAATATAATTTCTGGTAAAAGTGGCATTAGCTAAATAAGTATTTATTAATCCTGCATTGTTCCAATTTAAATCTGTTGTATCTGCTGTTAATGGATTATTTGATGTAACGGGTAGGTCTTCGGCTACAATATCTAAACATATTTGTTGCCTTGCAAAGGCCGTTAAATTATTTGATTGTAAAACGCCATTATTAAATACCTTAATTATGGGTGTTTTATTATTTACACAGAGCACCGTTTGAAACTGAAGATCGCGCCTTGTTTTGCCAACATTAACTCTTATTCCTCCTATTAATTTCCATTGTGTTACTTCAATTACAAGCATTGAAGTAAAAATTCCAGATGGTCTAAACATTATATCACCAGTTTGTGAATTGATATGCAGTCCTGCAGGTAAAGCAGCATTGGCATTAGGCGCTCCAAAATATGGAAAAGGATAATTAACATTAAAAGGCGAAATGTATTGGCTGGGTGAATTGATGCCTTGTAATGGTTGACCAAAAGCATAGCTTAACGAATCACCATCAATATCTATTGCACCTAAATTATACACAAAATCAGCTCCAGCGCAAACTAAAGCAGTAGCTTCATTTGTAAATATTGGAGCAGAGTTGCAATCAGTTTGACACCTATCTAATTCACAAACAGCTTGAATAGAACCACCATACGAATTAGTACTTAAGAAAGCTCTACAACAAGTATTTGCACTAAAAATTATTCTACAACATGTGGTAGGAATACTATTTATATTTACATTTCCTTCAAAAGTATATACTTCTATTCCTGGGCTAAAAGTGCCGGCTGTTCTGGTATTGCAATTGGTACAAACAGTAGAAACAGTATTACATGTTTTAATTATATCATAAACACCTGGTGAAGTTGCCACATTTAGCGTAAAATTACCCAAATTAGTGCCTAGGCAGCTCGAACTTAAACCCAATATTTGAGTTCCCCAGCCCGAACTTGCGGTAGTACAAGCATTAAGATTTCCTGGAATACTAGAACATCCAGGACAAATACCAATACTACTACAATCTCTATACACCTTCATTGTTACTTTGTATACTCCTTGTGAAGAAGTACATTGGTAGCTAATATCACAACCAGTAATATTATGAGCAACGCATTTTGTAAATCCTAAAGATAAAATAAAAATAAATAATACTATCACATGTTTACTAAATGGTAAAAAGTTTGTTTTCATAATAGTATTGAATTTATTAAACAAAAGTACTTGGTGTATTTCTAAATATATTGTTAATGTTTTTTTTAAAGTAATACTCTAAAAATCTAACCCCAATGCAAAATAGTAAATAGGCTTGCTAGCAATTTCAGCATCTTGTATGCCATAGGCCATATCGAACCTTAAAAAATAACCCAATAATACAGAACGCAAACCGCCACCAATACCACCCACTAATGGGTCGCGCACATTGGTAACACGTGCTAAAACTGGAGTAATATTTATGGTTTTTTGATTAAAAGTATTTTCATCACCATAAGGGTTGTTGCCTATCCAAGCTGAACCCAAATCCATAAAAGGAACAATTTGAAAGTTATTTAAAAACTCACTTCTCAACGGCCTGTTAAATGCATATTGAAAAATTGGAATTCGTATTTCGGTGTTTAACAATGCAAAACTATTTCCATTTCTAATATTTTGTTCAAAACCACGCATGTTAGCTGCCAATGCTTGGAAAATATAATTTTCGGTAGTTGAAGTGCTCGATTCGTTGTTAAACCTGGGAGCAATCCAGTTTTCAACGCCACCTAAATAGTACACCACTTTAGCTGGTCCAAATGAGGTGTTGGCAGTAAGCCTAGTACACCAAATAATTTGTCGGTGTATTTTTTCATAATGCCTGGCATCAAATCCCAATGCATTTAACTGCGAGTTCCAGTCATCAATATTTGCGTAGCGTTCATAAAAAAACTTAAGCCTAGTTCCGTTCCATAAATTTAATCCTTTAGGAATGGTATTGTCGAAAACGTATTCCACTTTTGCTCCAACCCAATTCGTATATCTATCAGGAATTTCTAATGTTGCATTGCTTGAACCTCTTATAATATCTCTATCAGTTCTGCCAAAAACATTAAGTCTAAAACTGCTGGTTTGCGAAATTGGATATTTTATAATGTATCGCAACTCGTGGCTTAAACTTTTAATAGCTGTTCCATTTTCTGGTTCTCCGCCTGTTCTGCTCTGTCGGTAAAAAACCAATTTTTGATCCAACCTTTTTTTCAACGTTTCAAACGATGCAAAATAATCAAATCCAGTTCCTGTAAAATTAACCCTAATTCCACCAGTAAATCTGTAGTCTTCCATTAAGTCAATCATTCCAAGTTTAAACATTCCTGTTAAACCCGGATTAAACATTTGCGCAGCAGCACCACCAATGGGTTGGTAGTAAGTATTTATTATTGAATTGTCAATTTGTGTAACTACTTGGTCGGCAAAAAAAGTAATGTCGTAAAACTTTGGAGTTCCAATTTTCAAACCTTTTTTAACGTTATCGTTTGCATTAATTTTTGGAACAATAATGTATTCGGGTCGTTTAAAATTTTCGGGAGTAAATTCGCTCATAAAATAAAACAACGAGGTATCTTGTTTTATTTTTATTTCATTTTCTTCTGTGGTATTTATAATCTTCGTGTTTAATGTTGAATCGAAATTATCAATTTCATATCCAAAGTTTCTAAATATTTTCAAACCTTTTTCAAACTGTTTATTGGTAACTCCACTTTTTAACCTAAACATATTCGGAAAAGTTTCAATTGTTTCACTTGCTTCTTCAATGTTTCTTTCCTGCGGACTTACTTTTATAAAATATTTGTTTTTATAAAAAATTAAATCGTAAACAGTTTTGGATTGTATTGACACATCGTGCGCTAAAATTCCACGTTGAAAGTTGGTATTTGGATAAGTGTAAACCAAATCTTTTTCATAAACTATAGTATCTATTTTTTCAACAGTACTGTCAAGCGTAATAGTTTTACCTCTAAAGTAAAATGTACTTCCACTCCAAGTGGGTTTAGTAGTAAATACAAGGGTATCAGTAGTTTTTTCGGTATAGTCAAAATACTTTATATAAATCCCAGTAAAATCATATTCTTGGTCAAGTTTGGCTATATACCTATTTTTAGTTCCATTGTAATCGCTTAAATACCCATAATAATTACGCTTGTATTCAATAGGATTTGTTTCATTAATATAAGGAGATTTTGTAACCCTTTTTAGTATTCGGGTAGTTGGTGTTTCATCAATGTCGTAAATAAAAACATCGTAATTATTTCCTTGTTGTAAATTGGGTAAAACGCCTATTCCTAATGAGTCAGACAATCGGTTTGAACTGAAAATAATTTTACTTGAACCATCTGTAAATCTTGGAAAAGCATCATCGTAAAAGTCGTTTGTAAGTTGTCGTTCTTTTCTGCCTGGAATATCATAAGTAAAAATATCCGATTGTCCTTTTCTAATAGCGCTTACAACTAAAGTTCGTCCATTATTGCTGAAATCGAAACCAGTAATTTTATCAAATTTTAAAAACTCAACAACTTCTTTCTTTTTGGTAACCAAATCAAGTGTTTTTAAAAGGAGTTTACCTTTTTTTTCATAAACCATTGCTATTTTATCGCCACCTTGTTGCCAAGCAATAGTTGGGAAACTATAATCGTATTCTAACTGATAATATTTCAACCCACCTTTTAAAATCTTTTTTGCCTTTTTAGTTTGAGTATTTAATAACCAAACTTTATATTTTCCATTTTTATTAGTAGTAAAACTTAAAAAATTTCCTTTGCTCGAAACCTTCATTTGAGGTTGAATATATTGAGCTATTCTGCGTTTTATTTTAATATCAACCAAAGGCAAGTTTCTACCTGCATCTTCTTTTTCATACATTTTTTTGTAATACTCAAACCAATCTTTTTGTATTTGTTTAAAAGTTTTATCGTTGCATACATAACTCAACGCACTTTCGTAGTTGCGGGTAACTCTTACTGCATATATTACTTGTTTCAAAACCTCGTCTGGTTTTTCGCTGTTATCAATTATATATTTCCAAATACTGTGCCCAGCAAAAACAGCATCTTTTTGATTTAACCTATTAAATTTTTTGAACTTGTTTGATAAAATGCCATCTTTCATTCTATTGTCCATATCAGCATCCCAATCTTTACTAATATAAGCAGTTAAACCACGCAAGAACCATTCGGGTAAATTTAATAATGCAGCATTTTGAATACGTTCTTGCAAACTTCCACCATACAGTATTTCGTTCAGTAAAACCATAGCAATTCCTTCTTTTATTTGTCTTGCTAGGTCTGCATGGTCGCCATTAAAATAAACATATATTTTGTTGCTATTAACTTGCGTGTATCCACCAGTATTTTGCGCCAAATCTTCCACGCCAAAATTACTTTGTTTAAAATCGGATAAGGTATTAAAACAAATAATTTCAACTCTTCCACTAAGCGGATGTTCTAATTTATCTTCCAAAATGGGAAGTTTTTCATTTATATATTTTAAACAAAAAGTAGCTAATTCCCTTCCTCCACTGTAATAGTATGCATCAAAATTTTCAACTCTTAAATAGTTCCAATCGAATGGACCGTATTGCACCCTATTTTGTCCAAAAGTGGTATTAATTCCTTGACTAAATAAGTTTTTATTTAACACAAGAAATAAAAATAAAATTAAAAATTTAATTAAACGCATGTAACTTTTTTACCGACACCAAAAATAAACGCATTTTTACAAATACAAAGTAATATTATTATAATTTTTAAATAGTTAGATACCCTAATTTTTTAAAACCAATTTTAACAAAATGAAGTAAAAAATCAACCAACTATCAACATGCTTTTAAGTGTCTAATAAAATACTCACATTGCAATCAATTAATTGACTTCAAAATGAGTAAAATTTTAATTATTGATGATGAGAAAGCTATTCGCAATACCCTCCGCGAAATATTGGAATACGAAAGTTACCAAGTTGACGAAGCCAGTAATGGCGAAGAGGGATTGGAAAAACTAGAAGTAGGCGAATATGCTGCTGTACTTTGCGATATTAAAATGCCTAAAATGGACGGCATAGAAGTGCTTACTAGAGCACAAGAAATTGATGATGATATTCCATTTATTATGATATCGGGGAATGGAACTATTGAAACAGCAGTTGAAGCAACCAAAAAAGGAGCGTACGATTTTATTTCAAAACCACCTGATTTAAACAGATTATTAATTACACTTCGCAATGCAATTGATAAAAAATCGTTAACGGTTGAAACAAAAGTTTTACGCAGAAAAGTTACCAAAACACGTGAAATTATTGGCGATAGTCCCGCTATTCAAAATATAATGAGCACCATTGATAAAGTGGCTCCAACCGATGCGCGAGTTTTAATTACGGGTGAAAATGGAACAGGTAAAGAACTAGTGGCAAGATGGCTTCATGAGAAAAGTAACCGTGCTAAAAATATGTTAGTGGAAGTTAACTGTGCTGCTATACCAACCGATTTAATAGAATCAGAATTATTTGGACATGAAAAAGGCGCATTTACTTCTGCTATTAAGCAACGCATTGGTAAATTTGAACAAGCCAATGGAGGAACTTTATTTTTAGATGAAATAGGCGACATGAGCTTAGCTGCGCAAGCAAAAGTATTGCGTGCTTTGCAAGAAGGAAAAATTACAAGAGTAGGAGGCGACAAAGACATTGATGTGGATGTAAGGGTAGTTGCGGCTACCAATAAAAACTTGTTGCAAGAAATAGAACGTGGAAACTTTAGAATGGATTTATACCACCGATTGAGTGTTATTTTAATTCATGTTCCTTCGTTAAACGATAGAAAAGAGGATATTCCTAATTTAGCCGAAAAATTTATAAAAGAAGTTTGTGAAGACAATGGTTTTCCTAAAAAAATGTTTTTACCACAAGCTCTAGATGAATTAAAAAAATTGGATTATTATGGAAATATTCGCGAGCTAAGAAATGTGGTAGAGCGCTTGGTAATATTAGGCCAACAACGCATAACTATTGAAGATGTAAAAAAGTATGCAAGCCCCTTAAGTGCGCGTGAGGAAGAGAAAAACATTTATGAAAGGTTTAGTACTTTACAAGATTTTAAAGAATATGTAGAGCGTATTTTTATAGAAGAAAAACTGAAGAAAAATGGTTGGAATGTAGCCAAAACGGCATTAGAAATTGATATTCAAAGAAGTCATTTATACAATAAAATAGAAAAATACAACCTTAAAAGAGGTGAGTATATTGATTAAACTTAGCCTCAATGGTTTCTAAATAAGTGTAATTTAAACATATAAAAAAAGGTCAACGAATTAAAAAAACGTTGGCCTTTTTTATTGCTAATTGGTCGTTATTGACTTTATTTGTATTACATGAAAAAACATATTTTTTTATTTATAACTTTTATTATTAGTTTTAATTTAGTTGCACAAGTAACAATAAATGTAAACTCAGTTTCAAGTTCCACACCAGCTAATGATGATATATTTATAGCTGGAAGTTTTAACAATTGGAATCCAGTTGATGCTAATTACAAGTTAATAAAAAATGGAACTACTTATAGTATTGTTTTGCCCGCAGGTTCAGGTAATGCCGAATACAAATTTACCAGAGGAAGTTGGGCAACAGTAGAAGGAGATGCAAATGGAAATGTAATTGGTAACAGAAAGTTTACTTATTCAGTAAATGGTGTTTTAAACTTAACAATTGCTGGGTGGGAAGATAAAAAGCAAGGTGGAGGGAGTAATTCAACTGCATTGCCAAATGTTAAAATTGTAAGCAATAGTTTTTTTATACCCCAACTAAAAAAAACAAGAAAAATTTGGATTTATTTACCTAATGATTATGATAGTAACACAACCAAAAAATATCCAGTTATTTATTTACACGATGGGCAAAATTGCTTTGATAATGCAACCTCATTTGCAGGCGAATGGGGAATAGACGAAACATTGAGTAATAAACAAAAAAATGGCGATTATGGATGTATAGCTGTTGCAATTGAAAATGGAGGCGGGAGTAGAATTGATGAATATTCGCCTTACATTAATTTACAATATGGAGGGGGAAAAGGCATTGAATACTTAGACTTTATTGCTCTTACTTTAAAACCTTATATTGACTCTGCATTTAGAACAAAACCAGACTATTTAAATACTGCAATTGTAGGAAGTAGTATGGGTGGATTGATATCAAGCTATGCAATGCTTAAATATTCAAATATATTTGGCAAAGCAGGCATTTTCTCTCCAGCATTGTGGTTTAGTAATTCAATTTTTGTTGATGCTATTAATAGTAACAAAACAACAAATCAAAAATATTATTTTGTGTGTGGGAAAAATGAGAGTGCTACAATGGTAAAATGGCAAGACAGTTTAAATGCAGTTTTAATTTCAAAAGGGTTTAAAATTAATGTAGATATTAAAAATGTAGTTAAACCCGAAGGAACACATTCGGAAGCGTTTTGGAAAGCAGAGTTTGGTGCTTGTTACGATTGGCTATTTCAAAGCAATAACCTCCAATCAAAAAAAAACGAAAAGATAAATTTTAACATTGAAATTTACCCAAATCCTTCTACCCATTTACTAAACTTAAATTGTAATTACAACATAAATTCAGTAGCTATTTTTGATAATTCACAGAAAGAAATTTATTATAATGAACTCGAAAAAAGCACTCAAAATATTAGTATAAATACAACCACTTTTGTTAACGGAATTTATATATTACAGTTAAATATAAACAATCAAATTGTAACAAAAAAAATTTCCATATTAAATGAGTTTTAATGGATAAACATTATATTTTTACATAAAAAGGGTTATTTCTAATATATTTTAATAAACAATAATTCCCGAAAATTGTCAGTTCAACTGACAATTTTCGGGAATTATTGTTTATACTTGTAGCATGAAAATTAATAGAATTGCTAAAAAACAAATAGAGAAATTACTTAAACAATTTCCTGCTGTTGGCCTCGTTGGGCCCAGGCAATGTGGCAAAACTACCATTGCACTTACTATACAGAAAGAACTAAAAAAGAGTGCTGATTACTTTGATTTAGAAAGTCCTGCTGATTTGAGGAAGTTCAGTGACATAGAATTTTTTTTAAATCAAAATCAAAATGAAAATTTTATAATTGATGAAGTGCAACGATTGCCTGAACTATTTCCTGTATTGCGCTCGGTTATTGATAAAAAAAGAAAAGCAGGTAGGTTTTTATTATTAGGCTCAGCAAGTCCTGAAATGGTTAAAGGAGCTTCTGAATCTTTGGCTGGAAGAATTTATTACATAGAAGCACACCCATTTAATATTACAGAATTACCTCAAAAAATAAATACACAAACTAAGCATTGGTTCAGAGGTGGCTTTCCTGATGCTTATTCCGCTAAAAACGATGAAGCATATTTTTTATGGATGGATGGATTTGCAAGAACTTTTGTTGAAAGAGATTTAAATTCATTATTTGGTACTAATTTTTCTCCTCAAGTAATGTTTAGGTTATGGCGAATGCTTGCCCATCACCATGCTGGTATTTGGAACGCCAATTCCTTTGCTAAAGGACTTGATATAAGCCAAACTACTACCAATCGTTACCTCGATCATTTGGAAGGCGCATATATGATTAGGAAACTCATGCCTTTTCATATCAATATAAAAAAGCGTTTGGTAAAAAGCCCAAAAGTGTATATTAGAGATTCTGGTTTGTTACATTATTTGTTAGATATTCATCAAACAAAAGCTTTGTTCAACCACATGGCAGTTGGTAATTCGTGGGAAGGTTATGTTATTGAACAAATAATACAATTACTACCACGAACCATACAAGCTTATTATTATAGAACTCATGATGGAAGCGAGGTAGATTTAGTATTAGTGAAAGGCATTAATCCCATTGCAAGTATAGAAATTAAATACTCTACTTCGCCAACAGTTTCTAAAGGTTTAACTGAAAGTATAAAAGACTTAAAAACAAAATATAATTTTATTATCACTCCATCAAAGGAAGATTCGTATTTTATAAATAAACAAGTGGAAGTAGTAGGATTAATAAGCTTTTTGACAAATAAACTGCCTAATATTGTAAAATAAAATCCCCGAAAATTGTCAGTTCAACTGACAATTTTCGGGGATTTTATTTTTGAGTTTTGACTAATTTTAACACATTTTTCCTTCTATTATAACAAATTATCATTTGTATAAATAATCGTTTATTGCATTTTCAATTGATTCATCAGTTATAAAATATTTTAGTTTTTTTTAAGTGTAAGATTATTTCATCATTCATACTTTATCATTCAAAATTCAAAATTCAACATTCAAAATTTGAGTATTTTACTATCTTGCCGCCATGTCTGAAAAAAAACTTTTTTTGCTCGATGGAATGGCTTTGGTGTATCGTGCATATTTTGCCTTTAGCAACAACCCTCGTATAACCAGTTATGGCTTTAATACCTCTGCTATTTTTGGCTATGCCAATACGCTTTTAGATGTTTTGAAAAAAGAAAAACCCACACATATTGGCGTATCGTTCGATACCTCGGAACCAACTGCAAGGCATATAGAATTTGAAGCTTATAAAGCACACCGCGAAGAAATGCCCGAAGGAATTTCTACCGCATTGCCTTTTATTCGCCAACTTACCGAAGCATTAAACATTCCTCTTTTAATAATGCCAGGCTACGAAGCAGATGATGTTATTGGAACCATTGCAAAAAAGGCAGAACAAGCAGGATTTAAAGTATATATGATGACTCCTGATAAGGATTTTGGGCAATTGGTAAGTGGAAATATTTTTATTTATAAACCTGCTCGATTAGGTAATGATTTTGAAATATTAGGAGTGCCCGAAGTATTAAAACGTTGGGAAATTACAGACGTTAAACAAGTAATTGATATTTTGGGAATGTGGGGCGATTCGGTAGATAATATCCCGGGAATACCAGGAATTGGTGAAAAAACTGCCAAAGTTTTAGTTCAAAAATATGGCAGCATGGAAGGCTTGTACGAACATACTGATGAGTTAAAAGGAAAACAAAAGGAAAATGTAATTAATTTTAAAGAACAAGCATTTCTTTCAAAACGATTGGCAACTATTGATTTAAATGTACCCATTGAATTTGATGAAAATTCATTTACTCACGATCCACCGAATAAAGAAGCTTGCGAAGAATTATTTGCTAAATTGGAATTTAAAACCATGGCTGCTCGAGTGTTTGGAACTCAAATTACAGTAAGCGGAACTACCTTTACATCAAATAACCAAAAGGCAGACGAAGGCAGGCAAGGTCCAGCTAATGGAGGATTTGATTTGTTTAATCCTGCTCCTGCTGCATTTGCTGCACCTCAAAATAATTTAGAACTTAACTTAGAGGCAACTGAAAGTAGTGTTCCAAAAAACAATATTGAAAATACGGAACATACTTACGAGCTAATTGACACAACTGAAAAACAATTAGCTTTATTGGAAACACTTTTGCAGCAAAAGGAAGTTTGTTTTGATACCGAAACTACTTCGTTGGAAACATTAGATGCAGAAATAGTTGGATTATCATTTTCGTTTGAAGCAAGCAAAGCTTATTATATTCCATTTAGTGAAAGTTTTGATGAAGCAAAAGCACTCTTAAACCTTTACCAACCAATTTTTGAGAGCGAAACCATTTGTAAAATTGGACAAAATATAAAATACGATTTAGGCATTTTAAAACAATACAATATAACTTTAAAAGGACCATTGTTTGATACCATGTTGGCACATTATTTAATAGAACCCGATATGCGCCATGGAATGGATTATTTAAGTGGCATTTATTTAAATTATGAACCCGTTTCTATTACTACTTTAATTGGCAAAAAAGGAAAAGGGCAGTTAAATATGCGTGATGTAGCTATTGAAAAAATAAAAGAATATGCAGCCGAAGATGCTGATATTACTTACCAATTGGCTCAAAAGTTAATGCCTGAAATTATTGAAAAAGAAGCTAAAAAATTATTAGATGAAATAGAAATTCCTTTAATAAATGTGCTTTCCGATATGGAGCGAGAAGGAGTAAAAATTAATAAAGATTTTTTGGTTCAATACAGCAAAGAGTTGGAAACCGATATTGCTGCACTTGAAAAACGCATTATTGAATTAGCTGGCAAGCCATTTAATATTGCCTCGCCAAAGCAATTAGGTGAAGTTTTATTTGACCATTTAAAACTGGACCCTAAAGCTAAAAAAACCAAAACTGGTCAGTACCAAACGGGTGAAGATGTGTTACAAAAATTAAGCGAACACGAAATTATTCAATGTATTTTAGATGTGCGCCAATTGAGTAAATTGAAGTCAACGTATGTTGATTCGTTGCCCGAGTTAATTAATGCTAAAACAGGGCGAGTTCATACTTCATTTAACCAAGCGGTTGCTGCCACTGGCCGTCTTTCGAGCACTAATCCTAATGTGCAAAATATTCCAATTAGAACCGATAAAGGAAAGGAAATTCGCAAAGCATTTATTCCAAGAAATGAAGAATATTTGCTGCTAAGTGCCGATTATTCGCAAATAGAATTACGCATTATTGCGGCTATGGCTCATGAGGAAGCAATGATAGAAGCGTTTAAAAATAATTTAGACATTCATGCGGCAACTGCTTCAAAAGTATATGGAATTCTACTAGAGGAAGTAACCAGCACCCAACGCAGAAATGCAAAAGCAGTAAACTTTGGAATTATTTACGGTCAATCCGCTTTTGGATTAGCAGAAAACTTAGGCATTCCGCGTAAAGAAGCAGCGCTTATTATTGATGAATATTGGAAGCAATATCCGCGTATAAAAACATACATGAGCGAAACTATAAATACTGCAAAAGAATATGGTTATGTAGAAACTTTGAAAGGAAGAAGAAGGTATTTACGTGATATCAATTCTGCTAATTTTACAGTACGTGGTTTTGCTGAACGAAATGCCATTAATGCCCCAATTCAAGGCAGCGCAGCCGATATGATAAAGATAGCCATGATAAATATTCATGCTAAAATGTTATTGCCTGAAAACGGTGTTTTAAAATCGAGAATGATATTACAAGTACATGATGAACTTTTATTTGATGCCCACAAAGAAGAAGTGGAAGCATTGAAAAAATTAGTGGTAACTGAAATGGAAAATGCCATGCAATTAATTGTACCCATTAAAGCTGAAGTGGGTGTTGGCGAAAATTGGTTAGAAGCGCATTAGTGGTTATGTCGGTTGATTTGTTCAGTCGTTGCAAACTACTTTTCCTATAATAAAACTACATCCCGTCAGACGAGTGAAAAGCCAGTGGATTGGCAAGGCGTCAGACGGGTTTACAAATTATCTATATTACTTAAATATCCCCAAAAATATACATTAGCCATTGTAGGCATTCTTTCCTAAAAAAACAGCTTGTACCTTATACTTATTTTACTTTTATTCTTTTTACCAATCCTAAGGCAAAATATACAAACAGAATAAAAATGATTATCAAAAGTGTAATTATTAATAAACTTGCAAAGTGATAATAGTTGATAAAAAAGAGCACTAAAGAAACTAAAAAGAGAACGTTTAAAAACAGTTCTAACTTTAATACCACAATAGCATTTCTATTTAATATTTGAAAAAGGCTATTAAAAAATACAAGAGCTGCCAATATATAAGCCAAGCCATTGAGTATTTTATCAATTACCTTCATTTCTCTTTGTGAAATACCTGTAGTTGCTTCACTTATATTGGCAATAGAGTCAATAAGTTGAACACCCAAATCTTGCCTACCAATTAAATTTACAATTGTTTTTGCAGTACAAAAGCCAAACTCCAAAAACTTTACTATGAAACCATTCATTAAAAAAAATTTCAGACTGATTAGATTTATAATACCTTGAATTTGCTAAGCGTTCTTGCATATCTATATCATTATTTAAAAAATTTCTATAAGCCTCCATCACTCCATCATACTCCTTATTCTTTTTGTTTAATAGCTTATATTTATCTTCAAGTCTTTTATTAACATCTGGTGTTAATTTATCTTTTAATACATTGTAATTTTTTGTATTTTCTACATATTTATTTACATATTCCACATAACCAGCGTAATCTCCTTTTGTTAATGCTTCTTGAGATTTAACAAGTAAATTATTGGCTTCGACATCAAGAATTTTTATGTTTCTACCTAAAACAATATCTTCATCATTAGACATTTTATCAAAAAACTCTTTGTCTTTTTTTCCATAATCTATAATTAAATCATTCATTATACCAACTCTCGCATCTAAACTCCATTTGCCCTCTAATTTTATTGAAAATGTAAAAAATCCCAAGCAAAATATAAACCCAAAAACAAGTTTTAAAATCATATACAATCTATCATTTATGCTATTAATGATGCCATAAAACAAAATATTATTTTTTACTTTAATAATTATCAAATACCTTAAAACAAATAGATAGGTGATTTTTAACTTACCAACCCAATTGAAAGAAACCATAAAGAAATAAAGGAACAATGGAATAATACTGAAGAAGAAACAATGGAAGTAGGAGAAGTAACCCAACTCTTTTTCATTACTATAAATTAGGAAAGACACGTTTAAAAACACCCAAAATAAGTATAAAATAATAGCTTTATTTTTTGTCATAAATATTAGGATTAATTGAGTCAAATATATAATATATTTATCAAACTTTTAAAACGTTACGGGCATTCTTACCTAAAAAAGCAGACATTTAACGTACTTCAAAATTCGAAATTTCTTATTCAAAATTCGATATTGTTTTTTCTGTATAACCTATGCTTGTTTAGTATCACTTATTTTCCTCAAAAGCTATTTCAAAATATTTTAAAATAGTTTTGTAATTATCTTGGGCGGTTAGGCAAGTATCTATTAAATATGCTGTTGCATTTTCCCATTCTCGCAAACCCCTATAATAAAATAGTTTCAAATCTTCGTCTATAATAAATGGAACTATATTATTGGCTAAACATTCCTTAAACATAATCAATCTGCCTACTCTTCCATTGCCATCTTGGAAAGGATGAATTACTTCAAACTCCTGATGAAACTTGATAATATCTTCAAATGTTTTTTCTGGAATATTGTTATACTGTAACAATAATTTTTTCATTTGTGCTGGAACATCTTTTGGGAAAAAAGTTTCATTTCCGCCCACCTCGTTAGGCATTTTTTTATATTCGCCCACGTTGAACCAGTCTTTTCGGCTATCTGAAGTACCCGATTTTAGCAAATAATGCAGCTCTTTAATCAACGATTCATTAAGTTTTGTTTTTGCTTTTTCAATAATTAAATCAATACAACGAAAGTGATTGTTGGTTTCAATAATGTCATCAATATTTATGTTTTCTTCTGTTAAGCCTATGGTATTGGTTTCAAAAATAAAACGAGTTTGATCATGTGTAAGCTTACTTCCTTCTATTCTGTTTGAATTATAGGTGAGGTCAATTTGCGTGCGATGATAAATTCCCCCTTTCAACCTCATGTCTTTTTGCTCTTTCAATTGATTTAATAGTTGACTATTGCTAAAAAGAACTTCTTTTACCTTGCTAGGCAATGAGGCATCAGCTGGAATATTCCAAGTTTTACCGGTAAGGAAAGCACCGTTTATTTTTCCTGTTGCACAATAGTTACGAGCTGTTCTATCGGGTATGTTCCACTTTTTGGCGTATTCTTTAACTGAAATGTATTTCATTGTTTTGCTAAAACACGGCCGTTATCGGCAAATTTAGATGTGTTTTACTTTCCAAATATAAATAAACTTGCCGATAAAGGCAGTATATTTATGTTTTTTTTCGTTGGCTAATCCAAAAAGCATTCGGGATAATGGCAATTGATTTTGTAGAGTATTACTTCTAAACCCATAATTTCTTTTTCAATATTCTTTTCATCAGCCAATGCAGACCTCTTTACTTTCAACAAAAATCATCCTTTTATTCATAGCTAAGATTTACAACTAAAAATTTATTAATAAAAAAAAGCTATTAAATAATTTTATTTTACTTAATAGCTTTATATAATTTTATAAAAAGATATGTTTACTCAGGAGTTAAAAACTAATATTAGTTTAAAACACATTCGTATTTTATTTTAATCAATTTGTTATTGATTCCTTCTTTAAAAATAGCGGTTTGTTCTTCTTCAAATTTTTTATCATCATCTAAATAAAATATGCGTTCAGTTTTAACTTTATTCTTTTTTCCTTTATGTATAAAAGTATAATTAACTTCTACATTCACTGCCGATTTTTTTAGATTACTTCTTCTAACGCCTGAATTGGTGTAGACTTTATAAGTTGCTTTTATAGTTAAGTTATTGCTGCTAAACAATGTAATTTCTTCTTTGCTACTGTTATTTTTTAAAATAACTTGGGTATTGTTTCCTAAAACAGTATCTTTTTTAGCGATGATAACTGTCATTTTACTAATTTCAACATTTACATATTGGGCTTTTAGCACATAATTTAAATTTAAAAGTAAAACGCTAAATAATATTATTTTTTTCATGTAATTTTTTGTTTTATTTGTCATTCAAATATAATAAAAAACAAATATGAAAAACATTTTAAAAAATTTATTACCTGCTACTATTATTGCTATTGCAATTTTTGCTGGCCTATCGTTCAAAAACAGCACTACTCAAGCAACTACAGTTGCTTACGAGTACAAACAATTCTCTACTGTTGAGTCTATTATTTCTGGTGGTTTGGGTCGTTCTAGAATTTTAACTACCGATGAAAAAGGTACATTGGTTGAAAAAGATTTATTAAACTTTTACAGTTTAGTGGGAATTAATTTTGGAAATATTGCTAATAACGACAAAGCAATAGTTGACAAAATTAACGAATGGACTAATAATGGATGGGAACTTACTGAAATAACATCTGGTGCTCAAACCAATATGAGCAATGGTTCTACAAGTAATGGTATATTTATTACCAGGTATTTGTTTAGAAAAGCTAAATAAAGTTTCTTTATAGAATCGGCATTTATGTCAGTATTTTAACTTGGTTACTTTTTTGTATATTTCAAACAACAAATTAAAAAAACAATGAAAAAAGGAACGATTATTTTATTAGCAGTATTAGGTTTATTTGTGTTATTATTAATGAACGGATGTTCGAGTTATAATAACATGAATGAAAAAAGAACAGTAACTGAAGGAGCTTGGGCAAAGGTACAAAGTGCTTACCAACGTAGGTTAGATTTAATTCCAAATTTGGTTGCAACTGTAAAAGGTGCTGCAAATTTTGAACAAAAAACACTAACTGATGTAATTGAAGCAAGAGCAAAAGCAAGTTCTATTCAAGTTGATCCTGATAAGTTAACTCCTGAAAATATTAAAAAATTCCAAGGGGCTCAAGGCGAATTAAGTCAAGCATTAGGCCGCTTAATGGTAGTTTCAGAACAATATCCTCAATTACGTGCTACACAAAATTTTAGCGAGTTACAAAGTCAAATAGAAGGAACTGAAAACAGAATTAAAGTGGAAAGAGATAACTTTAATGACGCTGTTACAAGTTACAATACTTATATAAAAAAATTCCCTCAAATTCTATATAGTGGGTTGTTTGGTTTTGATAAAAAAGGTTTTTTTGAAGCTGATGCTGCTGCACAAAAAGCGCCTGATGTTGATAAAGCACTCAACAATTAGTGAAATTTAAATAATAAATATAACGTCATTGCGATTACGATAAAGCGTATGAAGCAATCTCCTTGAACACATAGAGATTGCTTCGTACCTCGCAATGACGTTTTTTTTATAATCGGTTTAAAAAACAAACATGTCAGAACAATTTTTTAGTAAAGCACAACAAGACAGTATTGTTTTGGCCATACAAAATGCCGAGTTAAATACTTCGGGAGAGGTACGTGTACATTTGGAACCCAATTGCAACATTGATGTTTTGGAAAGAGCAAAGCAAGTGTTTGCTGAGTTGAAAATGAACGAAACTGAATTAAAAAATGGGGTATTATTTTATTTGGCTTATGCTGATAAAAAGTTTGCTATTTTGGGTGACAGCGGCATTCACGAAAAAGTTACCGATGCATTTTGGAACGAAGAAAAAGAATTAATGAAAACCTATTTTGCTAAAGGGCAGTTTACCGAAGGTTTAAGCTTAGCAATAGAAAAGGCTGGCATAAAACTAAAAGAACATTTCCCATATTTTAGCCACGATACCAATGAATTGAGTAACGATATTTCGTTTGGAGGTAACTATGAAGCATAAATTATTATTACTACTAAGTTTATGTGTATTTGCATTTAACTTATTTGCTAAAGAAACACCTCCAGCTCCCAATCCTCCTGTATTTGTAAACGATTATGCCAATGCATTGCAACCAGAAGAAAAAGCTGCTTTAGAACAAAAATTATTTGATTATTTTAAACAAACTTCTACCCAAATAGTAATTGTAATTGAACAATCGTTAGAAGGAGATGATGCTTTTGGATATTCGCAAAAATTGGCTCAAAACTGGGGAATAGGAGAAAAAGATAAAAAGAATGGATTATTAATTTATGTAGCATTGGCCGAAAGGAAAATGCGTATTCAGGTTGGTTATGGTTTAGAAGGAGCCATGACAGATGCCATTTCAAAACGTATTATTGATGGTATTTTAAAACCAAATTTTAAACAACAAGCCTACTTTAATGGATTAAATGAAGCCACTGATGCTATTACAAAAACATTGGCAGGTGAAGGTTTTACCAATGATAGAAAAGGGAAGAGCGAAGGAACACCTTGGGGTTTAATAGCCGTTATTGTAATTGTTTTTTTAGCAACTATTTTTAGAGGGGGCAAGGGTGGCCGAAGAGGTGGTGGAGGAGGCGGAATAGCCGAAGCATTGCTTTGGGGAACATTGGCAAGTGGAGGTTTTTCTGGTAGAGGAAGTTCAGGCAGTGGAGGCGATAGTGGTTTTGGCGGTTTTGGTGGCGGAAGTTTTGGCGGAGGCGGTGCTGGTGGTGATTGGTAAATAAAAGTTTTATTTATGAAAATAACCAAGCCCATTTGGCTAAAAAACTTTTTCATTCGCTTTAACAATATTGATAAAACCAATAGATTTTTAAGAAATGCGGGCATTATTTGGACAGCAGTTGTTTTATTCTTATTTATTCCAGAAGAACTTATTAATTTATATGTAAGTAAAAATGGCACCATAGAAAATGCTACAATTACTGAAATGCCAGATAATTGTGGCTTTAAATTAATGTATGCTAGTTTTGAACTTAAAAACAAGGTAATCAATAAAAGGGTATGGAGGTCATTTTGCAGTGATTATAAATTAGGGGATTCTGTTCCCATGTATTTTCATAAAACCTTTCCAAATAATTCTGTATTTGAAATTCACAAAGATTCCGAGATAAATAAGGAACTGTTATCATGTGCATTTTTGCTCCTCTTAGGAATTTTTATGATAAAATACGCGTATAAAGATTAATGATAAATTACGAAAACGCATTAGCTGAAATAGAAGCCATTTTAGGTAAATTAAGTTTAAATGAACAGCCATCTGGCATTAAAAATTTACAAAACTACATAGGTACAAAATACCAATTTTATGCTTTAAAAAACCCAACAGTGCAAGCGGTTTTTAAAAAAGGATTTTCGTTTAGTAATGAGCCTTTGCAAGCTCAAATACAATTATATACTCAGCTTTGGAACGAAAGCAATTGTTACGAAATAATGCATTTAAGTTTAATGTATTTATTAGTTTATAGCAAAAAAAACAAAGGAATGCTTGCACATTTAATAGCCAAAACCTTTTTGCCAAAAATAGATAATTGGGCACATAGCGATTTTTTATCGAGCATTATTGGCAGGAATTTGGTATTTGATGAAATACCTATTTATAACGATTTAAAAATGCTCAATAAAAGTACAAACCATTGGGAAAGACGAGCATCGTTAGTTCCACTGATTTACCATTTAAAAAGCAAAAAAAATACCTTACTTGAAACTGATTTTATAGAATTAATTAACCCACTTATTACTGATAAAGAATATTTTGTTCAAAAAGGGGTTGGATGGTTATTGCGTGAATTTGGACAAAAATTTCCAAATGAGTTATTGGCATTTTTATTTAAAAATGCACACCAAATAAGCAGTATTGCATTTTCGTCAGCTACCGAAAAAATAGGTGTAATTGATAAAGAACAGCTTAAAAAAATAAGAAGCGACTTTAAGAAATTAAACCGATTATAAATATTCAATTTTTCGCTTTGCACCATTGTTATAAGAATATTTTTTATCGATATCTACCAATTTATATTTTTTTTAGTAAGCAAATATGAATTATAATTTAATGTTGTTTGCTTATTGGAATTACTCCAACGGAGTCAAATGTTAATAGTTATTTTTTTAATTAAAACATACGATCCGTTAGCCAACGGGTCGAACGCAATATCAAATTCTTGTTTTTATAAAGTTATTACCTTTTCAAGGTCAGTTTTTTCTCAATTCAACTACATTGAATTATAATTTAATAAAAAAAATAACGTAGTTTATTAAATGGTTTTTATATTTTCGTTTTATAAAAATATTTAACCATGCTTGAGCAATTAGATTTAACCAAAATTTTAATTTTAGATATTGAAACTGTACCTCAATATGCTAATTATACTGAACTGCCCGAACGATGGAAAGATTTATGGGAAAAGAAAGCCAATACCATACGGAAAGATAGTTTAAACTCCACTGAAGAGTTGTATCCACGTGCTGGAATTTATGCCGAGTTTGGTAAAATAGTCTGTATTTCTGTTGGCTACTTTAGTAGTTCAGGAAGGAGTTATCAATTTCGGATAAAATCGTTTTATGGACATAATGAAGCAAATTTATTAGAAGAGTTTTGCAGAATGATATCACGACATTTTAACGAACCCGATAATTTATTATGTGCCCACAATGGAAAGGAATTTGATTTTCCATATATAGCCCGGAGGTGTGTTATAAATAAAATTCAATTACCAGATGCATTAAATACTGCTGGTAAAAAACCTTGGGAAATAAGACACCTTGATACCATGGAACTTTGGAAATTTGGCGATTATAAAAGTTATACATCGTTAGATTTGTTAGCCGCTTTGTTTAATATAGAAACCCCCAAAGACGAAATTGATGGGAGCCAAGTTTGGAAAGTGTATTGGGAGGAAAATAATGTAGAACGCATTAAAACCTATTGCCAAAAAGATGTGGTTACGGTTGCACAAATTTTATTAAGTTTTAGAAACGAAAGCAAATTAACTGAAGCTGATGTATTGATAATTGATTAACCATTTTATTATACGCTTCTATTCGGTTATTTTGCAACGGTTATGCAAAACCAAAAACCCTATTTAGTTGGAATTACAGGTGGAAGTGCCATGGGTAAAACCCATTTTTTAAACTCTTTAAAAAAATTATTTTCAACCGATGAGCTTTGTGTAATTAGCCAAGATAATTATTACAAATTAGCTTACGAACACCAATTAGATAGCGAAGGAAAAATTAATTTTGATTTGCCTGAATGTATTGATTTGGCTGCATTTGCAACCGATTTAGAAAAATTGCATAACAACGAAACCATTTTTCGAAATGAATATTTGTTTCAACACGAAAACCAAGTTGGCCCTTTATTAACTTTTAAACCTGCACCCATTATTGTATGCGAAGGCTTGTTTATTTTTTATTCGGAAGCCATTCGCAAACAATTCGATTTAAAAATATTTATTCAAGCCGATGAAGAAATAGCGCTAAATAGAAGATTGAAACGCGATTTTAATGAAAGAAATATTCCTGTTGAATACATTCACTACCAATGGAACAACCACGTAATGCCTGCTTTTGAAAAGTATTTATTACCTTTTAAACCCCAAGCCGACATTATTATAAATAACAACAACCATTTCGACAATAGCTTAAATGTAATTGACGACCATTTTAGGTTTATGATAGAAAAGCGAAATATGGTTAGCAAGTAGCGAGATTTGAGAGAAGAGAATTGAGAGAAGAGAATTGAGAGAAGAGAATTGAGAGATGAGAATTGAGAGATGAGATTTTTATACTTTTGATAAAAGGTGCGGGAAATATTCCCCCTTGTGCGTTGGCTTTGTATTGGTGAAGGGGGTTAGGGGGATGTTTTTTTATTAAAAAAAACTATATAAATTTGATATAATCGATATGAAAATATTTTATCAAACCTTTAGTAATACCAACAAACTAATAAGTATATTATTACTAATTATACTTGCCCAAAGTTGTACTAAAGACGCTAACTGTAACGGCCAAAGCGACATTGTTAATAGCTATTATATTTCGGCAGATGACAAAAGTAAAATACCATTTAAAGGAAATGACACCTTAACTTACATAAGCGATGGGGGTGATACAGCCATACTAATAGGAAATGGAAAAAGAGCTTATATGGATGTTATAAGCAAAAATATTGGCGATTTAGAATGCTCAAGATACCAAGTAGATAATAACGAAACCGTTAGTTTTGAATACAACGGTAGCAATAGTGAATTAAATAAGTTAGGGTTTAAAATTTATGGTAACAATGAAAGCACCAAAATTCAGTTCTTAATTAATTCCTTTTATGGAAATACTGACCCATATTATATTAATAATACAACCACTTATACTAATTCTGTAAGGATAGGGAACAAATTTTATATTGGTAAACCAATTGTTTGGTTAGGTATTAATACATTATTATACAATTTTAACAATGGATTTTTAAAAATAACCACTATCCGTAGTCTTTGCCAAGCCTTAGCAAAGGGGACTACGGTTTTAAAATGAAAAAAGAGTTTGTAACTCGTTTTAATTTGCCCGTGTCAAAGACACTACATTTCATTTTAAATCCTTAGAGCGCTGCGCTAACTCAAAGGATAGTGGAATAAAAGTTTCGAATTTCGAATTTTATTTTTCGAATTTCCCCTAAGCTTTATACTCTCCAAAAACACTTCTAAAAGTATCAGCTATTTCTCCAAGTGTAGCAAGGTTTTCTACTGCTTCTATAATATGTGGCATTACATTGCTGCCATCTTTTGCAGCTTGTTCTAGCTGTGTTATATTGGCTTTTACCTTGTTATTATCTCTTTCAGCTTTTAGTTTATTTAGCTTTTCGGTTTGCTGCACACGTATAATATCGTCAATTTTAAACGAAGGTGGAGCTATTTCTTCTTCCACAGTAAATTTATTTACACCCACTATTACTTTTTCTTGGCTTTCAATATCTTTTTGGTATTTGTAGCTAGCTGCAGCAATTTCGTTTTGCATATACCCTTCTTCTATAGCGTTTACACTTCCGCCCATGGCATCTATTTTTTCAATATATTTCCATGCTTCAGCTTCTACTTGGCTGGTTAGTTCTTCTATAAAATAACTTCCACCCATAGGGTCAACGGTATCAACTACACCACTTTCAAAAGCTATAATTTGTTGCGTACGCAAAGCTGTTCTTGCTGCTGCCTCGGTTGGTAAATTCAATGCCTCGTCAAAACCATTAGTATGCAAGCTTTGCGTGCCTCCCATAACAGCTGCCAAAGCTTGTAAAGTTACCCTGGCTATATTGTTTTCAGCTTGTTGCGCTTGTAATGTGCTTCCACCTGTTTGGGTATGAAAACGCAGCATCATGGCTTTTGGATTGGTGGCTCCTAAATCTTTAGCCATTTTAGCCCACATTCTTCTGGCTGCTCTAAACTTTGCAATCTCCTCAAAAAAATTATTGTGTGCATTAAAGAAAAACGAAAGTCTTTGTCCAAATACATTTATATCTAATCCTTTTTCTATAGCTGCCAAACTATATGCTTTTGCATTTGCCAATGTAAAAGCTATTTCTTGCACAGCAGTACTTCCTGCTTCGCGTATGTGGTAACCGCTAATTGAAATGGTATTCCACTTTGGCACTTCTAAACTGCAATACTCAAAAATATCGGTAATTATGCGCATACTTGGCTTAGGCGGATAAATATAAGTGCCTCTAGCAGCGTATTCTTTTAGTATGTCGTTTTGAATAGTCCCTGATATTTTCTTAATGTCGGCACCTTGTTTTTTTGCCAAGGCAATGTAAAACGAAAGTAGGGTAGAAGCCGTTGCATTAATGGTCATGCTGGTAGTAATATCTTGTAGTTTTATACCATCAAAAAGGGTTTCAATATCGCGCAAACTATCAATGGCTACACCTACTTTTCCAACTTCTCCTTCGCTCATTATGTGGTCGCTGTCATAACCTATTTGGGTTGGTAAATCAAATGCAACCGAAAGACCCATAGTTCCATTTGCCAATAAATATTTGTATCGTTTGTTCGATTCCTCAGCAGTTGAAAAACCTGCATATTGGCGCATGGTCCATAATCGGCCACGGTACATATCGTGTTGCACCCCTCTTGTATAAGGAAATTCGCCTGGAATTTCGTTGTTTATAGTGTTAACGTTTGCTTGGTATAGCTCGTTTATTGCTATTCCACTATCAGTTGTAAATTTATTTTCCGACATTTGTTTTTGCTTTATGCTGCACAAATATAGATAAACTATTTTTGGATTTAAATGATTAACCTTAGATGGTATAATTGCATTAAAATAGAAATTACCTTACTAAAAAACAGTTCATATTTATTTGAAAAAATAACTCAATAAATTGTTTAATGTGAATGTGTCTAATTTATTAGAACAAATTAAAAACCTGCAAATTGATAAAATCTATTCATAATCAAAAAAAATTTACACTATTCATTGAAGGTTTTTCCTTTATTTATTAAGTAGATTACAAAGTTAAACTTTACTAATTTAACCAATCAAATTAAGCTAACAATATAAATTGCAAGCACTTCTCAATAAATTACGTACTTAAATTAATTGTATTCAACTTTTTAATAACAAAAAGTTGATAAATAAAAATAGGAGATTCTGTGTTAAAATAAAAGTTATTTCCGAAATTTTTTTTGAGCTTTTAAGGGCTCAAAAAATTTCAGAATAACTTTTTCCCTAAAATTTAATTTCTTTGCATTTCAAAACGGCCCAGAGCTAGTTTCTAAAGAGCGACTTCTACTT
>CAMCEM010000023.1 GCA_945873755.1 Chitinophaga pinensis
CATTCTGTTCAAACTCTAAGAGATAAAAAAGAATGAGGCTATATCTAAGGAACAATATACTTCTAAGAGTTATTTGAGTTAGCATCAGCTCTCATTCTTTTTCACTTTACATTTGCAAAATTAATTATTTTGCAAACATAGGAGAGTTAAGTGCTCTTTGGATAGTAAGTTTATTCACCTCTTGTATAAGGAAATTCGCCTGGAATTTCGTTGTTTGTAGTGTTAGCGTTTGCTTGGTACAGCTCGTTTATTGCTATTCCACTATCATATCAGTTGTAAATTTATTTTCCGACATGTTTTTGTAAATGCTTTGCAAATATAGATAAAGAAATAGCCTTATTAAATGATATGGTTTATTCTTGAATTTATAAATAATTTAAAATTGAAAACTTAATTTTTAGAAAAAATAAAGTTTTTAATTTCTTAAAATTAACCAAATTTGTTTTTACACTATAGTGATTTCTTTTAAATGAATTATAAATTTTTAACTTTATTTTTTGCTTTAGTAATTGGGTTTTACACTCAATTATTTGCACAAGTAAATAGAAGAAATTCGACAAATATAGTTGCTTATAGTTCTAAATTTCAACGCATAAACGCTACTGCCACAGCATACCATAGTTTTGAAATACGCAGTGGCGCTTTATGGGCTTGGGGGTTTAATAGTTATGGTCAATTGGGCGATAGCTCCACTATTTTAAAACACCTGCCAACGCAAATAGGTGTCAATACCGATTGGTTTTCGGTTAGCGCTGGGTATTACCATAGTCTGGCAATTAAAACAAATGGCACTTTATGGGCTTGGGGTAAAAACGATTATGGGCAACTAGGCGATAATACAAATACACAAAAAATAGTACCAACAAAAATTGGAACTGATAGCAATTGGATTTGTGTTTATGCTGGCGAGTTCCATAGTTTGGGTATTAAAGCAAATGGCACTTTGTGGGCTTGGGGAAATAATCAGTACAGGCAATTAGGAATTGGGAGTACTGCAAATAAAATTATTCCAACACAAGTAGGAACCGATAATAATTGGACAAGCATAATAGCTGGTAGTTATTACAGCATGGCTTTAAAAGCCAATGGAACAATTTGGAATCTATCAGGAAGTGGCACTATTTTTAATCCAACTCAAATAGGATTAGATAATAAATGGAAAGCAATATTTGGAGGGTATGGCTCGAGATATGCATTAAAATCGGATGGAAAATTGTATTCAATATCAGTTACTTTTTCATCGGTTGATACCATAAACCAAATAGGAAACGACAGCAATTGGGTTAATGTAGCTGCTGGATATGGGCATGTAATTGCATTAAAAACAAATGGTACTTTGTGGGGTTGGGGCAACAATAGTGCTGGCCAGTTAGCTGATACGATAGAAGCAAATAGACCAATTCCATTTCAAATAGGTAGTGCTAACGATTGGGTGGAAATAGCAGCAGGTTTTAGTCATTCAATGGCTGTAAAAGCCAATGGAAAATTTTATACTTGGGGAAGCAATGATTATGGCCAAATAGGCAATCAAAGTTTTGTAAACGAAAGTGCACCAATATTAATTAATACCGAAAATAATTGGCTTGCAACAGGAACAGGAAATAATTTATCAGTAGCTTTAAAATCGGATGGAAAATTATGGACTTGGGGTTTAAATAATTATGGGCAGTTAGGAATTGGTAATAATATAAATAATAATAGACCTCAACTTGCCGATACTGCAACTAATTTTAAAAGTTTTGCTGTAGGTGGTTTTCATATTTTGGCTTTAAAAGCAAATGGTACTTTATGGAGCACAGGGTTCAATGGTTATGGTCAATTAGGTAATGGAAGTAGCTTAAATAAAGAGATATTTACAGTTGTAGGAATTGAAAATAATTGGAATTTTTTAACAGCAGGTGAACTAAATAGTTTTGCAATAAAAAGCAATGGAACGCTTTGGGGTTGGGGTTTAAATGGAAATGGCGAGTTAGGCGATGGTACTTTTACATCAAAAAACAACCCAATACAAATTGGAAACGACAATAAATGGATAAGCGTAAGTGCTGGAGTTTACCACACTATTGCGCTAAAAGCAGATGGTACTTTATGGGCTTGGGGCAATAATTTTTATGGACAGTTAGGCGATAGTTTGGCACCTTATAAAACCACTCCAGCTCAAATAGGAACTGATAATAACTGGACAAAAATTGAAGCAGGCAATAACTATAATACTGCTATAAAAAGCAATGGCACTTTATGGGCTTGGGGGCAAAATAACTTTGGCCAACTTGGGCTTAACGATTCGTTGGTAAGGTATTATCCTACTCAAATAGGAGTTGAAAATAATTGGATTGATGTATCGTGTGGAAGTTTTCATAACGTTGCCTTAAAAAGTAATGGCAGTATTTGGGCTTGGGGAAATAATGGCAATGGGGAGTTTGGAAATGGCACTTTTACCGATAGTAAAATTCCTTTAAAAATAAGTGAGGATAAAAATAATATTATTGTAAATGCAGGAAATGGACATAGTATTTTATTAAAATCAAATAGAAAACAATTATGCATCAGTGGACTGAATAATTTTGGACAAATTGGAGATAGAACTTTAACCAATAAAAACACATTTACTTGTATAAAAGAATGCGAAAAACCAAATGCGCCTTTGGTAAATAATACCAGTATTTGTTTTGGCAATAATGTAACTGTTTTTGCAAGTGGGCAAGGAAGTATTTCGTGGTACGATTCACTAGAAAACGGCAATTTATTAGCAAGAGGGAATAGTTTTTCACTTTTAAATTTAATAAAAAATAAAACCATTTATGCCCAAGATAGCAGTTGCGATATTAGCACTTCAAGGACGCCACTTACCATAACGGTTCTCGATAAAATTATTAGTGGTTTTACAATAAATAACAGCAATCAATGTTTAAAAAACAATGAATTTGTATTTACCGACACTACAAATATTGATTCGATTAATTTTAAAAGTATTTGGAAATTGAGCAATGGTGATACTTTTTCATTAAAACAAGTTATAAAAAAATTTAGCGAAGCAAATACAGTTTCTGTTAAGTTAATAAATTATAATATAACCAATGGTTCGTGTGCCGATTCAGTTACCAAAAACATTCAAGTATTTAAAAACCCAACTGTAAAAGCGGTAGCAACCGATACCATTTTATGCGAAGGCAAACCTTTGACTTTAATAGGAAATGGGGCAAAAAATTATAATTGGGATAATGGTATTACCAACGGAAATCCCTTTAATATTGTAAATAGCAAATTTTTTAAAGTTCTAGGAACTGATTCTAATAATTGCATAAACGAAGATTCTATTTTTATAAAAGTAAATAAAAAACCAATAGTAACTGCTACCGTAAATTTTAATGAGGTGTGTGCTAAAACTCCAATAATACTGGAAGGGAAAGGAGCTTTAAGTTACACTTGGAATAACAATGTAATAAATGGAAAAGCATTTATTACTACAATTTCTGATACCTTTAGAATGATAGGAACTGATAGCAATAGTTGTGCTGATTCTGCTAAAATTTTTGTTAAAGTGAAACCCTTACCCGATGTTACTGTTTCAAAAAATAAAAACGAGTTAATTTCAAACCAAAACAATGCCTTATACCAATGGCTTGATTGCAGTAAAAATAAATTACCAATTGCTAATGAAACCAGTAAAAATTTTAATGCAAAAGTAAACGGTAATTATGCGGTAATGGTATCTTTGAATAGTTGTATTGACACATCGCAATGTGAGAATATAAATAGTATTGGTACAAATGAAAGCTTTAAAAACAAAAATTACTTTTCAATATATCCGAACCCCACAAATGGTATTTTTTATATAGAAACCAATCAGATAGGTAATTATATTATTATAAATAGTATTGGTAAAATTATTAAAGAGTTTGAAGTTAAAAATGAAAATAAAATTTTAATGAATTACAGTGATTTTAATAGTGGTATTTACTTTATAATTAACCCTGAAAACAAACAGTTTTCAAGACAAAAAATTATGATAATAGACAAATAATTGTAAAATTTTATTAATGTAATAAATCAAACTTAGTATATGATTACTATTGTAGTATGAAACAATATTTTTTACTTTTATTTACTTTACTTTCCATCCAATCATTTTCTCAAAACAATTGGCTTAAAAACTTTGGCTCAACTCAAATTGATTATGGCGATAAGGTAATAACTGATCAGTTAAACAATGTATATATTGCTGGAAGAATGAGGGTAAATATGACTATTGGAGATACTACATTGATTAAGTTTGGATCAAGTTTTTACAATTATTTTTTAGCTAAATTTTCTGAAAATGGCCAATTTCTGTGGGCTTTAAACTTGGAGGCTGCTCCAAATACAGATCCTGTTGGTGGTTTAGCGTTTGATGCGTTAAATAATGTTTATATGACACTAGAAAGACCCGGTACACTGTATAAAATTAGCACTAACGGTATTGTTTTAATAAAAAAAACTTTCAATGCTCAAAATGCACGTTTATCGAATGTACAAATTGATAAAAATTCTAATATTTGGGTCGGTGGATCTTTTAGCCAAAGTAATTTTAGTTTAGATGGTTTGCCAGCTATGCCTCATTTGGGAGGTACAGGAATGTTTGTAGCTAGATTGGATTCAACTTTAAAGGCAAAACTAGTGATACCAATTGGTAGTAATAGTTTAAGTTCTCGTGTAGGAAGAATAGCTTTAAAAGACAGTTTAGTTTATGTTGTTACCAATTCGGATAATAGTGTTTACATAAAAAATGATACCATTAAAGATGCAAGAATAATTACTACTTGTTTTGACATAACAGGAAAGTTAAATTGGTACAAAGCTATTTATCCAACCGGATTATTGGGAGGGCAGCATATTTGGGACATTGCAGTATCAGATAGTAACCAAGTAGTTATTATTGGTGAGTATTTTAGGCCTATAAAAATTGAAAACATTGTTTTGAGTAATGACAACGAAAAAGATAATTTTTTTATAGTTTCATATAACAAAAATGGAAATTTATTGTGGGCTAAAAAATCAAATACTATTTACTCTTTAGGTAAAGCAGTTAAATTTACCAAAGAAGGAAAAGTAGCAGTAATTGGGAACTACAATTTTTCGTTTTCATTTGGTACCTCTAGTATTGGCGATGGTATAAGTAATAAATCGTATCCTTTTTTAATGGAACTGGATAAAAATGGAAATACCGAGTGGATTAAAAGCTTAGGTCAATCGGATTGGGCTTATGCAATTGATTTGGCAATAGATAAAAAAGGCAATTGGTATTTGGGAGGGCAATACCAAGCAACTACTACCAATGTAATTGATGGTAAAATACTAACTGTTGTTGGAGAATCAGATGTTTTTTTATTAAAGAATTTTTCTGTTGAACAACCTAGTATTGGAAACACAATTTTTTGCAATGATGGTTTAATAAAGAGTATACCTGTTGCAGGTAGGAATGTTAAATGGTTTTCTGATTCTTTGTTACAAAACATTATTCACTTAGGTTTGAATTTTACTTTTAATACCAATAAAGATACTATTTTTTATTTAACTCAAAGTATAGGCCCAGGCACTAGTATTTCTATGAAAGTAAATGTAATTGCAATAGCACCAACAATTGTAAAACTTTCCCAGACTGGAAATACTTTACTTGTTTCCCCAGCGGTTGGTAATACTTATTCGTGGTTCAAAGACAATATACTTTTAAGTGGAAATAATTTATCATCTTATTCCCCAACATCCAATGGAAAATACCATGCATTAATGATTAGCAATAATATTTGTTACAACTATACTGACACAATCAATTTTGTTACTAATTCATTAAAAAATATTGAAGCAAATAAATTAAGTTTTTTCCCAAATCCAGTTTCAAATCAACTTGTAATTCAATTTAGTTCAAATGAATTAATCGACTTAAAAACTACCATTTACGATTCAAAAGGAATGATTGTTTTAAACTCGAATTTTGACAAAAATAGAAATTTTATAATCGATGTTTCTTCTTTATCAAAAGGATTATATTTTGTGGAGTTAACCTTTGGCGAGAAGAAATTTACTAAAAAATTTATAAAAGAATAGTTTAATTTAAATGGTTATGAGATATAAATGATAAAATCATTTTAGGTTAATCATAAATATCTTTTCTATGTCCAATTGTAATTAATCAATTACAACCTCTTTGTCAAAAATATTATAAATAATGCGATAATTCCCAACTCTTATTCTGTATCCATCTCTACCTTTTAATTTTTTAAAACCATTTGGTCTAGGATTTTTGGATAAATTTATAATTGCTTGTTTTATGTTTAAATAAAAAGGGTCAGGAATTTTTTCTAATTCTTTAATTGCTTGTCTACTAAAATTTATAGCTTAAACCACTTATTACTTTTTATTAGATTCAATCATTTTAAAAGCAACATCCATTGGAATTCTTTCACCAGAATCATTTTTCTTAGCTTCATCATAAAGGCGAATATCTTCAAGCTCTTCAAGTTCTTCTATAATATTCTCAAACTCCAGTATAGGAAGTATTACCAATGATTTATTCCCGCTTGAATCTTTAATGTATTGAGGATGTGGGGTCAGCAACTTTATGTTTTTTGAAATACAAACATAAGTAATTTTAAAATAATTTCAATTTCAATTTTTTTAATTCTTCCTATCAATAATATATTCAACCAACATAGCTAGTTTGTCGGCAGTTTCTTTATTTTCTAGTTGCTTCAATATATCAATGGCTTTGTTTTTATAGTCAATCATTACTTTTCGGGTGTAAGCAATGCCATCATGTTCGTTTACATATTTTATAACTTCAGCAATTCGTTGTTTATCGGTATTGTAATTTTTTATAGAATTTATTATGTAATTTTTAGTTTTTTTATCAGCATTATTTATGGTGTAAATAATAGGAAGTGTTAGTTTTTTTTCTTTTAAATCAATTCCTGTTGGCTTGCCTATATCATCATCGCCATAGTCAAGTAAATCATCTTTTATTTGAAAAGCTATTCCAATACATTCACCAAACAAGTGCATTTGTTCTATTTGTTCTTGGTTGGCACCTGCACTGGCAGCGCCCATTGCGCAACACGATGCAATTAATGAAGCGGTTTTTTTACGTATTATATCAAAATATATTTCTTCTGATAGATTTAAGTTCCGGGCTTTTTCAATTTGTAACAACTCGCCTTCACTCATTTGTTCTACAGCGGTGCTTACTATTTCAAGTAATTTAAAATCTTTGTTTTTAACTGCTAAAAGCAATCCTTTTGAAAGCAAATAATCGCCAACTAAAACAGCAATTTTATTTTTCCAAAGGGCATTAATACTAAAAAATCCCCTGCGTTCATCACTGTCATCCACTACATCGTCATGCACCAAAGTAGCGGTATGCAAAAGCTCAACCAAACTAGCTCCTCTGTATGTAGCATCGGTAACACCATTAAATAATTTAGCACTGTAAAACACAAACATGGGCCTAACTTGTTTGCCTTTGCGTTTTACTATATACGTCATAATTGTATCAAGCAATGCTACATTGCTTTTCATAGCCAGTTTAAATTTATCTTCAAATAAATTTAACTCGTTTGCTATAGGCTGTTTTATTATATCTATTTGATTCAATTAAGTTTTACTTTGGGCATCAACAGCTGCAATAGTTACCATATTTACTATTTCGCGCACACTACTTCCTAATTGTAATACATGTGCCGATTTTTTAAGTCCTAATAAAACAGGTCCAATGGCTTCACTTGATCCTAATTCTTGCAATATTTTATATGAAATATTTCCTGAACTTAATGAAGGGAAAATTAATGTATTAACAGGTTCGCCATTCAATTCGCTAAAAGGAAAATTATTTGATAACATTTTTTGATTTAAAGCAATATTGGCTTGTATATCTCCATCAACAACCATGTAAGGATAACGCTCTTTTAGCATTTTTCTTACCAAGTTCATTTTCTGAGGTACTTCTCCATCTGCCGATCCAAAATTGCTGTAACTTAACAATGCAATTCTAGGTTCAATATTTAATTTTTTAACAGCTTTGTATGTCGAATATGTAATGTCAACCAAATCTTCTGCACTTGGGTATCTATTTACAGTAGTATCAGAAAAAAACAATGTACCTTTTTTACTCAACATAATGTACATACCTGCTACATTTTTAGTTCCCTCTTCTTTTCCTAAAATTTGTAAAGCAGGTTTTATCGAAGTTGGATAATTTTTTGTTAAACCACTTATCATTGCATCAGCTTCACCCATTTCAACCATCATTGGTGCAAAATAATTTCTTTCAAACATTAGCTTTCTTGCTTCATGTAAAGTAATTCCTTTACGTTGTCGTTTCATAAAGAAAATATCAGCAAATGCATAGCGTTTAGACTCCTCTTCTATTGGGTCAATAATATTTATATCTTTTAAATTAATATTATTTTCAAGTATAATAGCATTAATTTTTTCTCTATTTCCTAATAAAATTGGAATAGCAATTCCTTCATCTTTTACAATTTGAGCAGCCCTAAGTATTTTATAATTATCAGCTTCGGCAAATACAACTTTCTTAAGGTCTTGCTTGGCTTTATCGGTTATTGCTCTAATAAAATTGCTTTCTTTTCCAAGCCTAGCCAATAATTGATGATTGTATTTTTCCCAATCGTGAATTGGGTGTTTGGCAACACCACAATCCATAGCAGCTTTAGCTACAGCGGGTGAAACAGTTGTTATTAATCTTGGGTCAATTGGTTTTGGTATAATGTAATTTTTACCAAACGTTACATTTTTTTCGTTGTAAGCTAAATTTACTATTTCAGGAACTGGTTCTTTGGTTAATTGTGCTAAAGCATATACAGCAGCAATTTTCATTTCTTCAGTAATTTTTGATGCCCTCACATCCAAAGCACCTCTAAAAATATAAGGAAACCCCAATACATTATTAACTTGGTTAGGGTAATCGCTTCTGCCAGTTGCTATTATTATATCAGGTCTTGAAGCTAGCGCTAAATCGTAAGATATTTCAGGATTTGGATTTGCTAGAGCAAACACAACGCAATCTTTAGCCATACTTCTTAGCATGTTTTGGTCTACTACATCTGCTTTCGATAACCCAACAAAAACATCAGCATTTTCCATTGCATCTTTTAGTGAATTTATATTTCTACTTGTAGCAAATTGTTTTTTTGTTTCATCTAAATGGGGGCTATCTACTCTTATAACACCTTTGCTATCGCACATAACTAAATTGTTTGGCTGAACGCCCAAAGCCAACATTATTTTAGCACAACTAATTGCCGATGCACCAGCGCCATTATAAACTACTTGAACATTATTAATATTTTTACCTACTATTTCTAAAGCATTTAAAAGTGCAGCACCAGTAATTATAGCAGTTCCATGTTGGTCGTCATGCATTATTGGAATATCAAGTTCTTCTTTTAAACGCTTTTCTATTTCAAAACATTCAGGAGCTTTTATATCTTCTAAATTTATACCACCAAAAGTACAAGCAATATTTTTTACTGTACTTATAAATTCTTCGGTGTTTTTTGTGCTAATTTCTATGTCGAATACATCAATATCTGCAAAAATTTTAAACAATACTGCTTTGCCCTCCATTACTGGTTTCGAGGCCTCTGGTCCTATATTTCCTAATCCTAAAACGGCAGTTCCGTTCGAAATAACTGCAACCAAATTTCCTTTAGCAGTGTATTTGTACACATCGTCAATATTTTCGGCAATGGCTATGCATGGTTCTGCAACTCCTGGCGAATAAGCTAAGCTTAAATCTCTTTTTGTATTGGTCGGTTTTGTAGATACTATTGCAATTTTACCGGGTCGGCCTTTGCTGTGGTATTTTAATGCATCTTCTTTTAATTGACTCATTTTTTAAATAAATTTACTTTAATAAGTAATTTTAGAATAAGGGTAGGAATAAATATTTTATAATAAGCAAACGTAATATTATTTTTTATAAATACTATTTGATAAAAAATAATGATGCAAGAGTATTGATTACCTGTTTAAAATATATTTAAGTACCTTTTGATACAATTCTTCAGGTTTAAAAGGCTTCGTAACAAAATCGTTCATACCAGCTTCTATTACCTTTTTCCTAGTTTCTAAAAAAGCATCGGCACTTAAAGCAATAATTGGTATATAACGGTTTTTAACTGGAGAATTATGAGAACGTATAATTTCGGTTGCTTGAAATCCGCTCATTTCAGGCATTTGTAAGTCCATTAATATTAAATCAAAATCGTTTCTTACTTTCAATAATTCAATAGCTTCCACACCATTATTGGCAATTACTACATCAGTGTTCCACTTTTTAAAAAACTGTTTGGCTACAAATTGATTCATAACATTGTCTTCTACAACTAGTATCTTGTAATCACTTAAATCAAATATTTCTAGCGCTGATTTTTCATTTTCTAGTTCCAGTAAATTACTCGAATTAAAGTCTAATACTACTATAAAAGCTGTTCCTTGCCCTACTTTACTTTTTACTTTAATATCGCCATTTTGCAAAAGAGTTAAGTTTTTGGTAATAGCTAAGCCCAATCCTGTTCCTCCAAATTTTCTTGTTGTATCAGTATAAGCTTGGGTAAAACTATCAAATATTTTCGACTGCTTGTGCTCTGCAATTCCTATTCCAGAGTCCGAAACTGTAAATTGAAGCTTGGTTTTTTCTGTATTTTTTTCTATTAAATCTATTTCAACTTTTATAAATCCTTTTGATGTAAACTTCAAAGCATTTCCTACCAAATTAAATAATATTTGATTTAATCTATAAGGATCACCTTTTATAATGTTTGGAACATTTGGATCAATTTTTACTGTAAAATCTAGCCCTTTTTCTTTCGATCTATAATCAAAAGTTTTTTGAAGTTCTGTCATTCTTTGACGAATGTCAAACTCAATATTCTCGAATGTTATTTTACCGGCTTCTATTTTCGAGAAATCTAAAATATCATTTATAATAACTAATAAATTGTCGGCCGAGTATCTAATTGATTTTAAATTTTCTAACGAAGTGCCTTCAAAAGTTTTTTCATCTAATAGTAAATCAGTTAAACCCATAATAGCATTCATTGGGGTTCTAATTTCATGACTCATATTTGATAGAAATTCTGTTTTAGCTTTTGCAGAAATTATTGCATCATTTCTTGCTTGCAACAACTCTTTCTGAAATTTTTTAGTTTCAGTTATATCTTTGCTAAAAACTGCTACTCCTGTAGTTTCACCTTCACTTTTAATTGGATTGTATGTAGTTTCAAAACAATAATAAACATCATTTAAAGTGTTTTCTTCTATGTGTGTAAGTGTTTCTCCTAATAAACATTCATTTATTTGCTTTAAAGTATCTTCATTTTTAATTATGTCCTTTATATTGTCACCAATTTTTACATAAATATTTAATTCAGCTAAAATTTTGGTTTTAAACGATGAGTTAAAAGAAATTATATTATACAATTTATCAATTGCAAAAACACTGTTTTGAGTACTTTCAATTATTGCAGTAAGTCTATTGTTATTTTCCTTTATTTCTTCTTCTGCTTTTAGTCTTTGGCTTTCTATTTCCCAAATTCTTATGCCATTTAATATTACTTTTTGTATTTGATCAGGATTAAGTTCGGCTTTTGGAAAATAGTCAAACGCTCCGTTTTTAATCATTTGAACTGCTAGTTTCTCATCGCCTTGAGAAGTCATTACTGCAATTGGCGTAAATATTTTTAACTCTCGTATTTTTTTAAGTAATTCAAGTCCATCTACACCGGGTAATAAATAATCTAAAAAAATGCAATTGTATTTATATTTATTAATTGCTTCTATTGTTTCTTCTGCATTTTTACATATTTCAAGTTCGTATTTTAAACCTGTTTTTTTTAATGTTCGTTGAAACGAGATTATATCTACATCATCATCATCAACTAATAGTATTTTATAAATATCAACTTGCATATTGTTATTTAAAAATGTTTAATTGGGGAATTCACATAATTTCCAGAAACTGTTCAATGTACTTACCACTTCCATAAATTGCTCCATAGATAGTGGTTTTAAAATGTAACCAGCAACATTAAAATTAAAGGCTTCTACTTTGTCGTTGTCTTCATTCGAGGTTGTCATTACAAATACACTTATATTTTTAAGCGATTCTTCACTCCTCAATACTTTTAAAAATTCTATTCCACCCATTTTAGGCATATTTAAATCTAAAAGAATTATTTTTGGAGCATTTATAGGATCATTGGCATGAACTTTATGCAAATATTCCAAAGCCTCAATGCCATTATTTGTAATATGCAAAGGGTTTGTTACATTGTTTTTTTTAAATGCTCTTCTTACATTCATTATGTCTATTTCATCGTCTTCAACTAGTAGTATGTTTATCATTTTGTCGCTCATTGTGTTTTTTTTGTTCTTTTTTCAATATTAATTTTTTTTAAAATTATAAACTACTTTTATTCAAAAAAATTAATAACATTACAATATAAAAACGAACAAATACTGTATTTGGATTATTTTTCTACGCTTGGTTCCCAAATAAAATTAACAAGTGTTTTTTTTGTTAACTTCTTAAAACTAAATGAATAGAATTAGGTTTATATTTGCAACGTTTTATGAATGTAAAAGTAGAAATTGACGACAATTCAGGTTTTTGTTTTGGGGTAGTGTTTGCTATTTCAATGGCCGAAGATATTCTTGACAACGAAGGTAAATTATATTGCCTTGGCGATATTGTTCATAACGATGAAGAGGTTTCGCGTTTAAAAGCCAAAGGATTGCAAATTATTGATCATGAGCAACTAAAAGAATTAAGAAACGTAAAAGTTTTAATTAGAGCGCATGGCGAACCACCCGAAACCTATAAGTTAGCAATGGACAATCAAATAGAGTTAGTTGATGCGAGTTGCCCAGTAGTATTAAAATTACAAAATAGAGTTAGGGAAGCTTACAACGACAATGAACAAATTTTAATTTATGGCAAACATGGCCATGCAGAAGTTAAAGGTTTGGTGGGTCAAACTAACGGAGAAGCCATAGTAGTTGAAACTTTTGAAGAATTAGAAAAACATAATCTACCCAAAAAATTACAATTATTTAGCCAAACTACTAAGCGAACTAAAAACCTTTATAAACTAAAAACTACACTCGAAGAAAAAGGTATTGAGGTTGATTTTAACGATACTCTTTGTCGCCAAGTAAGCAATAGAGATGTTCAATTACCAGCATTTGTTAAAAAATTTGACAAAGTAGTTTTTGTTGCAGGCTTAAAATCATCAAACGGAAAAGTTTTGTTCGATGTGTGTAAAGAAAACAATCCAAACACTTTTTTTGTTAGTAGTAAAACCGAATTAAATAAAGATTGGTTTAAAGAAAATGACAATGTAGGAATTTGTGGAGCTACTAGCACTCCACAATGGCAAATGGAAGAGATAAAAGAAAAAATTCTTTCATTTTAATAAATAAAAAAACATGAAAACAATAATCATAACATCATCAATTTTAGTAATTGGCGCAATTTTAGTTTACAGTTTTAAAAACAAAAAAGTTGAAAACAGCACCAAAGGAAAGTCGTTTTTCGATTTAACAATTAAATCGTTAGATGGAAAATCAGATATTAAAATGAGCCAATTCAAAGGCAAAAAAATATTGTGTGTTAATGTAGCCAGTAAATGTGGTTATACGCCTCAATATGAAGGCTTACAAAAATTATACGAGAATAATAAAGACAAACTGGTAATCATAGGTTTCCCTTGTAACCAATTTTTGTATCAAGAATCGGGAACACCAGAAGAAATTGCCACATTTTGTCAAAAAAACTATGGGGTAACTTTTCCACTTACTGAAAAAATTGATGTGAAAGGTTCAAAGCAAAACGAAATATACCAATGGCTTACCAATAAAGCTACCAATGGTGTAAAAGATGTAGAAGTAAAGTGGAATTTTGGTAAGTTTTTAATTGATGAAAACGGAAAATTTGTAGAATATTTTGGAAGCAACACTGAACCTCAAAGCGAAGAAATTGCTAAATATTTAAAATAAAGTTTGTTATTTTTAAAAAGCCAAAATCATTTATTATATTTGATTTTGGCTTTTTTTATGCTTAAATATTTAACTCAACTAATTTATCCAAACAACTGTATTTGCTGCTACAATCAGTTAGTCGATTCTGAAATTTATGTTTGCACCACCTGTTTATTAGAACTTCCGGTTACTAACTTTCATACATTAAACGAAAATGATTTAGAAAAAGTTTTTTGGGGAAGGGTAAAAATAGAAAAAGGAATAGCTATGTTTTATTATAAAAAAGGTGGAAAAACAGCTAAACTTTTACATGCTTTAAAATACCATAACGATCCTGAAATTGCTTATTTTTTGGGTAGGTATTATGCAACTTTTTTAAAAAATTTTATTAAAGAAAATGCCATAGATGCTTTGGTGGCTATTCCATTACACAAACATAAATTAAGGTTAAGGGGTTACAATCAAAGCGAAATGATAGTTAAAGGTTTGCAAGAAGTTTTGGAAATAGAAAATTTTAGCGAATACGTTTTAAGGAATAAATTTACTGAAACCCAAACAAAAAAAACGCGTTTTGAACGCAACGAAAATGTAAGTAAAGTATTTGAAATAAGTAATGAAAATACATTTGAAAATAAACACATTTTATTAATAGATGATGTAATAACAACTGGAGCAACCATTGAAAGTTGTGTCAATCAATTAACACAAATTAATAACTGCAAAGTAAGTATTGGTTCTTTGGCATTTGCTCACCAAGGAATTTAATAATTAATTTTTTCGATTAATATTTTTACTATGTTCGCCCTAACTAATAATGTAAAATCTTTATATAATTAAAAAATAGCATTTTCAGTTTCTTAAGAACACAATCAGTAATTACAAAAAGCAATATTTTTAAAATGACAGAATCACAGAAAAAACCGATATTCAAAAATCTTACTTTTCAAATAATTGTTGCCATGTTTTTGGGAGCAGTTTTGGGTATTTTTGTACACTCAAATTACGACATAAGCTCAGCCAAAACTTTTAGTGGTTATATTAAAATGCTTGCCACTATATTTATTAGGTTAGTTCAAATGATTATTTCTCCATTGGTTTTTACAACGTTGGTAGTGGGCATTGCTAAGTTTGGCGACATAAAAGCAGTTGGACGAATAGGAGGAAAAGCCATGGCTTGGTTTTTTACAGCTTCATTTATTTCGTTGTTAATTGGTATGTTTTGGGTTAATATTTTAAAACCAGGAAATGGACTAAATCTTGCCAATTTAGATGCAACTTCTGTTACTGATTTAGCCGAAAAAACACATGGTTTTTCAGCTCAAAATTTTATTGAACACATTATTCCCAAAAGTATAATAGAAGCAATGGCCTACAACGAAATTTTACAAATTGTTATTTTTTCTATATTTTTTGGCTTAGCCGCTGCTGCCATAGGCGATTATGCCAAACCTGTAATTTCTGCTTTAGATAAAACATCTCATATAATTTTAAAAATGGTGAATTATGTAATGTATTTTGCTCCAATCGGTGTTTTTGGCGCCATTGCAGGGGTATTTGCCATCAGAGATTTAAATGATTTATTATTGACTTATGCCAAATTTTTTGGATCTTTTTTAGTTGGAATTTCAACACTTTGGGCTTTTTTACTGTTAATTGGTTTTGTGTTTTTGGGCCACAGAATGAAAGCTTTATTAAAACACATTTTATCGCCATTAGTAATTGCATTTGGTACAACAAGTTCTGAAGCAGTTTTTCCAAAATTAACAGAAGAGTTAGAACGTTTTGGAATAAAAGACAAAATAGTTTCGTTTATGTTGCCTTTAGGTTACTCATTTAACTTAGATGGAAGCATGATGTATATGACATTTGCAAGTATTTTTATAGCTCAAGCGTATGGTATTCCACTCGATATGCCAACACAACTAACCATGCTATTTGTATTAATGCTTACAAGTAAAGGCATTGCAGGTGTGCCACGCGCAAGTTTAGTAGTGGTTGCTGCAACTTGTGGCATGTTTAATATTCCAATTGAAGGAATTGCGTTAATTTTACCAATCGATCATTTTTGTGATATGTTTAGAAGTGCAACCAATGTTTTAGGAAATGCACTTGCTACTAGCGTAGTTGCAAAGTGGGAAAAAGAAATTTAAACTTTTAAAAACGGGTTTTAATTTTATACACTATCTTAATTTATTTAGCCTATTTAGTAAACTTAAAAAACAGTATTATTATTTTAGTTCTGATTATCAGTTAATTATTTTAAAATTTTACCTTTTTAACTTAGTAATTTTTTCGTTTTTTTGCATTCCTTTAAAAATATGACAAGCTACACAAAAGAAACTTATATGCGCTGGTTTGAGCAAATGATGCTTATGCGTAGATTTGAAGAGAAAACAGCACAGCTATATGGCCAACAAAAAATAAAAGGTTTTTGCCATTTATACATCGGTCAAGAAGCAGTTGTGGCTGGAACAATGACAGCTTTAAATAGCGATGATAGAATTATAACTGCTTACCGCGACCATGCGCATGCTTTGGCTTGTGGCATAACTGCCAATGAAGTTATGGCTGAATTATATGGAAAAGTAACTGGCTGTTCCAAAGGAAAAGGTGGTTCCATGCACATGTTTAGCAAAGAGCATAATTTTTTTGGTGGACATGGAATAGTAGGAGGTCAAATTCCGTTAGGAGCTGGAATTGCATTTGCCGATATGTATAGAGGTGGAAAGCAAGTAACAGTTTGTTACATGGGCGATGGTGCTGTTCGACAAGGTGCATTGCATGAAGCTTTTAACATGGCAATGCTTTGGAAAATACCTGTAATATTTGTTTGCGAAAACAATGGTTACGCAATGGGAACTTCGGTTGAAAGAACTACCAATCAAATGGATATTTACAAAATTGGTTTAGCCTACGACATGCCTTGTAAAGAAGTTGACGGAATGCAAGCAGAAACCGTGCATGAGGCTATTGCCGAAGCTGCTGAAAGAGCAAGAAAAGGGGATGGGCCAACTTTTTTAGAAATTAGAACTTACCGTTACCGTGGTCATTCAATGAGCGATCCAGCAAAATATAGAACCAAAGAAGAAGTAGAAGAGTATAAAATGCGCGACCCTTTGGAAAGAGTAAGAAAATCAATTTTAGACAATAACTGGGCTTCTGAAAATGAATTAGAAGCAATAGAAGAAAAAATAATGGTTGAAGTATTGGCATCGGTTGAGTTTAGCGAAAACTCGCCTTATCCTGAAGGAGCTGCTTTGTGGGAAGATGTATACGCTGAACCCAATTACCCATTTATAAAAGAATAGAAACAAAATATTAAAGAATAATAATAAGAAAAGGAAATGTCAGAAAAAAACAAAAACTCGGGATTAGATTTAGATGCTACATTGATGGAAACAACCCACAAAGTAGAACATTTTTACCATAAAAATAAAAATAACATAAACATTGTTGGAGGTACAATTTTAGCAATTGTATTAGGATATTTTTTATTTACTAAATTTTATTTAGAACCAAAAGAAAAAGAAGCTCAAGTTGCTATTTTTCCTGCACAAAACTGGTTCGAAATTGATTCATTTAATTTAGCTTTAAACGGACAAGGTGATAAATTGGGTTTTTTAGCAATTACTACTGATTTTGGTATGACTAAAACTGCAAATTTAGCTCATTACTATGCTGGAGTTTGTTACATGCAAAAAGGCGATTTTGCAAGTGCAATTGATCAGTTAGAAGATTTTGATACAGAAAATAAATTAATTGGACCAATTGCAACTGGCTTGTTGGGTGATGCTTATAGCGAAACCAATGATTATGACAACGCTATTAAAAACTACAACAAAGCAGCCAACATGGGTAAAAACAAATTAACTGCTCCAATTTATTTAAAAAAGGCTGCTTTTGTTTACGAAGAACAAAAAGAGTGGGGAAGTGCAGTAGGTATGTACGAAAAAATTAAAAACGATTATCCTGAATCGTCTGAAGCAAGCGATATAGACAAATATTTAGCAAGAGCAATAGCACAAAGAGACAACAATTAATTTAATTCGTCATTGCGGCTCCGCTCAATGACCAGATTGGTCGTGTCGAGCGAAGTCGAGACATTTTTAACTGTTCTCGACTTCGCTCGAACTGACCAATGTTTCTAACATTAACGAACTATAAAAAACAAAAAAGAGGTTGTACTTTAATGCAAACCTCTTTTTTTATATTTTAAAATAATAAAATATGGCAACCCAATTAAAAAATTTATCAACTACAAGTTTAGTTGCAACCAAAGCATTTTTAAAAAGCAAAATAAGTATAGTTGTAGCCGAATGGAACAGCGAAATTACATTTGCATTGCGCGATGGTGCTATTTCTTTTTTAATGGAAATGGGAGTAAAAGAAAAAAACATTTTGATAAGCTACGTGCCGGGTGCTTTTGAATTAGCGCATGGCGCACAACTAATGGCTTTAGATAAAAAATGTGATGCGGTTATAACCATTGGCTGTATTATAAAAGGCGAAACACCTCATTTTGATTTTATAGGAAATGCTTGTGCTAACGGAATTATGAATGTAGGTTTACAATATGGCTTACCAATTATATTTGGAGTATTAACTACCAACGATTTAAAACAAGCCAAAGAACGCAGCGGAGGAAAACATGGAAACAAAGGAATTGAAGCTGCTGAAACTGCATTAAAAATGATAGCTTTACATAACGAATTAATTAAATAATGATGGGTACTTTTTTTTATATATTAATATTTTTGGTTGGTGCAGTAATGATTTACTTATTTAAAAAGTATTCGAATAAGGATTAAAGAAGTAATACTTAATAAAGATTTCCTGATGATTTTATGTTTCAATTATCTGAAGAAGAATTTGCTAACTTGATATCACAATTTGTGACATTAAGTTGGGGGGACAAGAAAAATGCCATATGCCTTTACTGAATTAGATGTATCAATGCTCTCAAAATACTTTAGCCATCAATAGAAATAATTACCTCAGGCTTGTATTTACTAAAAGTACAAATGGAAGATGAAGTGGAGTTTTTTAAAGTTTGGATAAGGTAGAAAAAGTCAAAGTTTAATCAAAACTCAGGGTCAGTTCGAGCGTAGTCGAGAACAGTTAATCGGTTCTCGACCACGCTCGAACTGACTAAAGATTATCATTCATGATTTTTTTATTTAAAAATTAACCAAAATTTGAAGCACTAAAGTTCTTGCGGGGTCCACTCTTCCTGGCCTAGTGGCATATTCGCGGTTAGTTAAGTTATTAACCAAAACACCAAACGAATAGTTTTTATTTGGTTTTAGTCCAACACGAATATTATGAACCAAATCGTAATTACCAGCATCGTTAAAAAACCTTTTTACACCAGGTAATAAATTCACAAAATCATCAACTTTTTCGTATACACTGTAGTAAAACATACTGTATCCAAATGTCAATTTTCGGTAGGTTAAATCTAAATCAAACTTAGCTGTAGTTCGGTTACGGTAAGTCATTAAAGCATTTTTAAGCTGTGTGCCATCTAGTGCTTTACTTACATTTAAACTTTCAAAAAACAATTTGGTATAGTTTCCATAATCTTTCAAACTTTCATCAACACTCATGTTTACAGGTAAGCTGTAAGTATAACCCATTAAAATCCGAATCATTACATCTTTTATCTTTCCTTCGCCTTGTACACTTAAATCAAATCCACCAGCCCTCACATGTCCAACGTTAAAAGCTTTGAAGCCAATTTTTGGATCAGGATTTTCGATGGTTGGTTTGTTGTATTGACCAAATCTAAAATCTATCATGCTGTCGTAATCTTGCATAAAAATGGCAAAATCGGCTGAAGCCACAAACCCAGCAATTTTAAACCCTTGTTGTATGCCTATTTCGGCTGTCCAACCTTTTTCGGGAACTAAATTAGCATTAGGCAACACATTTAAAAACGATACTTTGTCTTGAACAAATTTTTCGCCAATGGTTGGCACTCTGTAGCCTTCGGAATAATTTGATCGTAAAAAAGTTTTTTTACCAATTTGGTAATTTAATCCAATGCGTTTAAGCAATGCTTTCTCTAGTTTTGAAGTATCTTGCGCTATCAATTCATACCTTAATCCACCAGTTAAAATTAAGTTTTTGTAAGTATAATCAAGCTGACTATAAATAGCCCCTGTTGCTCCGCCAAATTCACCTTTGTATACGTTGCCAACACTGTATAATGCTGTGGTGTACAAACCACTATTTAACGAAAAACTTTTTGATATTTTAAACTTATTATTATAGTCAAATGCATAAATATTTGCTACTGCATCGTTGTCGCCAGGAAAGCGTGCCTTGTCAACCAATCTAGTTATTTGGTACATTCTAAATTTAACCGCATGGTGCATTAACTTCGAGTCATAATCAAAATGAGGGTCTATGGTAAAAATTCTAAACACATCATCAATAGGTTTCGATTGGTTAAACTGTAAAAGCGTTCCGGTATCGGCATTTGCCCATAAAAAGTACCGGCCTGATTTTTCAAACATTAAACTTCCGTTTACACCAAAAGTTATTTTTTTATTAAATTCCGGTCTATAGCGAGTTTTAAAATAAGTTCTTGCCCTAAATTCATCGCCATACTGTAAGTGGCTTCGGGTACTTGTTATGTTTCCGCTTAACACTAAATCAAAATTACCAAACATTTGTTTGTGTGTAAAAAACATTCCGTTATTAAAAGGTTGGGTAGAAGCTTCCCACCAATTTATATAACCTCTATCATAATTTTGCATAACACCTTGGTAAGCTTGTATTTTAGTTTTTGGAGTTTTGGTTGGCCATCCAGTTCTTACATTTATAGTTCCGTTTAGTGCTGCCGAGCCATATAAAACCGAAGCTGCGCCTTTAATTACCTCTATTTGTTCTGCAGCTTCTATTGGTAAAAACTTCCATCTTACATCGCCCAAATCGGCTCCCATTAATGGCATATCATCAAGTAAAACTGCTACTTTACTTCCGGTATTGTAACTGTATCCAACTCCACCTCTTATGGTTGCTTGTCCATCTATAACTTGTATGCCAGGCAATCTATTTACTACTTGCGAAAGGTCGGTGCTATTGGTATTATCTATTAAATATGGTTTTATAATGCTTACTGAAGCAATTTCTTTGGCTACTTTTTTTCCTTCGCGAGAACCTGAAATTACAATTTGGTTCATTTGGTCGTTAAATGGTTCCAGTTCTATTTGTATATTTTTTATTGAACTTTCGTCTAATTCTACATTTAAGTAAAAAGTTCTATAACCAACTCTCGAAACCTTTAAAGTATGTTTTCCAGGAGTTGTAACAAACACAAAGTTTCCTACACTATCCGAATATAATTTTTTTGTTTTATCGAGCGATACAATAGCAAATTCAACAGGTTTATTTGTAGCAAAATCAATTATAGTTCCTCTTATTTTTGTTTGCTGAGCAAAAAGCAGATTTTTTAAAGTAAAAAGTATTAAGAAAAGTATAAATTTATATTTCATTAAGAAGTGCTTAGGTAAATGTATTTAACAAATATGTAAAATTTTATTTAAAAGCAATTATAAAATTAAAGAATTATTTAATAATATTTAGAAATAGCAAAAAATAAAAGTTACTTTTCGTATTAACAATTTGATAGAAAAGTAACTTTTATTTTAAATCATTATTGTTAATTTGCAACCAAAATAAACCAACAAATAAATGAAAATATTGGTAACAGGCGGAACTGGATACATTGGATCGCACACCGTTGTTGAATTGCACAATGCAGGTCACGAAGTAGTAGTCATCGATAATTTTGATAATTCGTATCCGGAGGTGCTTGACAATATTGAAAAAATTACCGGTAAGAAGGTTGATTTTACAAATGTTGATATCAGAAATAAGCAAGCATTAACTGATTTTTTAGTGGCTCAAAAAGGTATAGATGCAGTGATTCATTTTGCGGCATTTAAAGCAGTGGGTGAAAGTGTTCAAAATCCGTTAAAATATTACGAAAATAATGTAGGTGGAACAGTGAATTTGCTTTATGCAATGGAAGCTGCTGGTATCAATCAAATTGCTTTTTCATCTTCATGCACCGTTTATGGTGAAGCCAACCCACCGGTTGATGAAAATACTGAAAGACCCGAAGCACAATCGCCATACGGAAATACCAAACAAATTTGCGAAGAAGTACTTTTTGATTACACCAAAGCAAGTGATTTAAAAGTGGTTTCATTGCGTTATTTCAATCCTGTTGGCGCACACGATTCAGCTTTAATTGGAGAATTGCCTATTGGGGTTCCAAATAATTTGGTTCCATTTATAACGCAAACTGCCATTGGCAAAAGGGAAGTTTTAACTGTATTTGGAAACGATTACCCAACTCCAGATGGCACTTGTATTCGCGATTATATTCATGTGGTTGATTTAGCAAAAGCGCATGTAAAAGCCATTGAATTTTTAGAACAAAAAAAATATACCGAAGCATACAGTGTATTTAACTTAGGAACTGGACAAGGAAACTCGGTTTTAGAAGTAATACAATCGTTTGAAAAAGTAACAGGTGTAAAAGTAAATTATAAAGTTGGTCCACGCAGAGGCGGTGATGTTATTCAAATTTATGCTAATTGCGATAAAGCAACCCAAGTATTAGGTTGGAAAACTGAACGCGATTTAGATAATTGTATGCTTACATCGTGGGCTTGGGAGAAGCATTTAGCTGGTAAATAGACCATGGTCTATAGTCCATGGTCAAAAAAATTATTACTCAAAATATAACTGATTAGATATGTCAACAAGAAAAATATTAATAACAGGCGGAGCAGGATTTATTGGCTCTCACGTAGTGCGTTTGTTTGTAAATAAATATCCTGATTACGAAATTTATAATTTAGATAAATTAACTTATGCTGGTAATTTAAAAAACCTGACAGATATTGAAAATGCACACAACTATCATTTTGTAAGACTTGATTTAGTAGATGCATTGGCTTTAAACAATTTATTTAACGAACATCAGTTCGATTCTGTTATTCATTTAGCAGCCGAAAGTCACGTAGATAGAAGCATTACCAATCCAATGGATTTTGTAATGACCAATGTGGTTGGAACAGTAAATTTATTGAATGCAGCTAAAGAAATTTGGAAAGGTAATATGGAAGGTAAATTGTTCTACCACGTATCTACCGATGAAGTGTATGGTAGCTTGCACGATGGTGGATTCTTTTTGGAAACTACGCCATACGATCCGCAAAGTCCTTATTCGGCTAGTAAAGCCAGCTCTGATCATTTTGTAAGAGCCTATCAAAATACGTATAAAATTCCGGTGGTTTTAACCAATTGTTCCAATAACTACGGACCAAATCAATTTCCTGAAAAATTAGTTCCCTTATTTATTAATAATATTAGAAATAATAAACCATTACCAGTTTATGGAAAAGGTGAAAACGTGCGTGATTGGTTGTATGTAGTAGACCATGCACGTGCAATTGATGTGGTTTACCACAAAGGCTTAATTGGCGAAACTTACAATATTGGCGGCTTTAATGAATGGACCAATATTGATTTGATAAAAGTAATTTGCAAAACCATGGATAAAATTTTAGGTCGCCCAGTTGGTGAAAGCGAAAAACTAATTACTTATGTTACCGACCGAGCAGGCCACGATTTGCGTTATGCCATTGATGCCAATAAAATAATGAATGAATTAGGCTGGGAGCCAAGTTTACAGTTTGAAGAAGGCATTGAAAAAACCATACATTGGTACATGGATAACCAACAATGGATGGACGAAGTAACCAGTGGCGATTACGCCAACTATTACGATACGATGTATGCTAGTAGGTAAAATATAGTTTAAAGCACGAAATTCAAATATCGAAATTCGAAAAGGGGGTTTTGCCGTAGTTGAGTTTTAGCGCAGCGACATCTACTATCCGTAGAGTTAGCAAAGCGCTCTACGGTTTGGTAATGAAATGAAGTGTCTCCGACACGGACTTATTGAAATGAGTTAAAAACTCTTATTTCTTTTACTAATTCGTAGTCAGCAACGCCATTGCCCAGAACACAAGACTACGAACAGTTGTGAACCAATCATAAAAGGTGAAGCTATTATTTTTAGCCAACTAAAAAGTTCAAGGATAAAATGAAAAATCTTTTGCATGATTAAACAATTATATTCTAAATTTATTGAACAAAAAATCCCATCAGAACTAACCAATGGGATTTAAAATATTTATTTACTAAAACTATTGCGCTATAATACTAATGGCAGTTCCTCCACCCGGAGCCAATTTTAACAATAGTTTTGATTTATTGGTTACAGTAATTTTTTCTATTACATAAGCCTCAGGATTCTTGTCCCAGCTAGCATCAGCAGCATCGTGGTAAATGGTAGCAGTGTATTTTTTACCTTTATCTAAAAAGCTAAAATCCATGTTTAAATCTCTTGCATTTTCATCGGTAATACTTCCTAAAAACCAATTATTAGTTCCTTTTGCTTTACGGGCAATGGTTAAAAATTCGCCTGGTTCGGCATGTATTACTTTGGTATCATCCCAATCAACCGCTATATCTTTTATAAACTGAAAAGCATCTGGTTTGGCCTCGTAGTTTTCAGGTAAATCGGTTGCCATTTGAACAGGACTATACAAGGTTAAATACAATGCCAATTGCTTGGTTAAAGTAGTATGCACTTGTTCTTTTGCATCTGGATAATAATTACTCTTTTTTATTTTAAAAATTCCTGGCGTGTAATCCATTGGTCCACCCATTAAGCGAGTAAATGGTAAAATAGTTTCATGCTCTGGCGGATTGCCTTCGCTCCAAAAATTAAACTCTTGTCCGCGTGCAGCTTCAGCCGCCATAAAGTTAGGATAAGTACGGTGCAAACCTGTTGGACGAACTGGCTCGTGAGCCACTACCATAATATTGTATTCAGCAGCTTTTTTTATAGCACGCAAGTAATGGTTCACCATCCATTGTCCATCGTGAAATTCACCTCTTGGAATAATTTTTCCTACATAACCCGATTTTAAAGCATGACTTCCAACACTTGCCATTAAACGGTAAGCAGAATCAATCCAACGTTCGTAATTAGTAACACTTCCGCTTGTTTCATGGTGAGTTATCATGCCCACACCTTTGCTTTGCGCATAAGCATTTAAACCTTTAAAATCGTAATCAGGGTAAGGAGTTACAAAGTCAAAAACATCTTCTTTCCATTTGCCAAACCAATCTTCCCAACCATCGTTCCAACCTTCTACTAACACACCACCAAATCCATTTTTAGCAGCAAAGTCAATGTATTTTTTTGTATTTTCAGTGGTTGCACCATGTTTGGTTTTTGTCTTTTGTTTTCCATCTGAGCCTGCATCACTGGCTGATTGTCCACCAGCAAAATCCCAGGTAGATAGACCTAAATGCATTTCTAACCAAATACCACAATATTTCATTGGTTTAATGTAACTGGTATTGGTTAATTTTGATGGTTCGTTTAAATTTAAAATGGTTTTTGAAGCAATAATATCTCTTGCATCATCGCTAATAATTATTGTTCTCCAAGGCGTATTGCAAGGAGCGCGCATGTAAGCTTTGTTACCTACTGCATCGTTAGCTAAAGTGGATGTTGCTTCGTAGGTTGCTAAATCGAATTTTAAATCCATTGCAGGATAATTAATCAATGCAGCTTCGTGAATATTGATGTAAACATTGTCTTTGGTTTTAATCATTAAAGGTGTTTGTACAAATGCCCCTTTAATTGGCGTAGCTGTAAAAATAGCACCATCACGTTTCTTGGCTAATTTTTCAATTTCTGATATTTGCGAAGTGTTATAAGTATATTCATTGGTATCAAAATCCCCTGGCATCCACCATATTTTATGGTCGTCTGTTAAGTTAAAAGAAGTTAATTCATCGGCTACCACAAAGTGAAACAAATCGGGTTGCTCAGGGAATAAATATCTAAAACCAACCCCATCGTTAAAAACCCTAAAAACCACTTGCATTATGCGTGGTTTTTCGCCTTTTTCTTTAAGGGTAATGGCTATTTCTTTGTAGTTATTTACAATGGTTTTGGTTTCACCCCATACTGGAGTCCAAGTTTCATTAAAGTTGCTCGAATCGACTCTCAAAATACTAAAGTTGTTTAGTAAATCTTTTTGGTCGTTTATTTTAAAACCCAAGTTCGAACTTTCAATAACTGGTTTTGCTTTAAAATTTACGCTATAATTCAATGCACCCGCTGCATTTAAACTAAGTGATAAAGTAATTTTTTTGTTAGGCGAATTAACAGTAAAGTTTTGAGCAAAAGTTGCGCAAGAACTAGTAAGTAAAATAATACTGAGTACGTTTTTTATTTTCATTTTTTAATATTCTTTGAAAACAAAAATAAACTTTTTAGTGGGAGAACAAAGTTTTGATTTTTGATTTTGATTAATAAGTAAAACAAGGTTATTTAATGTTATTCGACCCTTTCAGGGTCGGATAAACCGTACTGAAAATTAGCCCCAAATGAAATTTGGGGCTATTAATATTCAATCCTTTCAGGATTGCTTTTGTTATCCAAAACCCCAAAGGGGTTTAATGTGAATAGCCCCGAGCTGCGCTCGGGATATTAGTAATAATAACAATACCAACTACGAAGTAGTTGAATTAAAAAATCCATAAGTCAACGACATTAATAAATGTATGTGGAATTATTTTATGTCACTTTAAGCCTTAATTGCCCACCTTAATTTTGCTGACCGTGCCCGTGGGTTACTTCCTACTTCTTGTGGTGTTGGCCTAATTGGGTCGGGGGTTATTTGGCTATAAATACCTTGTCGGTAAAAAGTTTGAAAAGCTTTTTTTACTCTTCTGTCTTCGCCTGAATGAAAAGAAAGAATAGCTACTTTTCCACCTGAAGCTAAAGCATCGGGAAGTTTTTCTAAAAATTTATCTAGCACACCAAATTCATCATTCACCGCTATACGCAATGCTTGAAAAGTTCTTTGGCAAGATTTTTTTATTCTATCTATTTTATCATTCGGAGGTAAAAAATCTAAAGTTTCCTTTATTATTTCTTTTAAATGAGTGGTGGTTTCTATCAGTCTTCCTTTCTTTAAACTTAATACTATTGCTTCAGCAATGTAAGCTGCATAAGGTTCATCGGCATTTTCTATTAATATTTCTACTAATTCGTCTTCGTTTATTGTTTTTAAAAATGCTGCTGCCGATTTTCCACTTTTGGGATTTAATCTTAAATCTAATGGGCCATCTGTTTTTAATGAAAATCCTCTTTCAGGGTTGTCAATTTGCATGGAGGAAACACCTAAATCAGCCAAAACGAAGTTTAATAATCCAGATTCATACCCTATTAAATCTATGTTTGAAAAATTCATTTTTCTTGGAAAAAATATGTCTGGCCCAAAACCTAAATTGGCTAGTCGCTCAGTTGTTTTTGGCAGCTCAAAAGGATCTACATCGGTAGCAAATAATTTACCATTAGGTTGTAATTTATTTAATATTTCTAAACTATGTCCACCATAACCAAGCGTTGCATCTAAGCCTACCTGTCCGGGTTCTATTTTTAAAAAGTCCATAATTTCATCTACACAAATTGACCTATGCATGCCAGCAGGTGTATTGCCTTTTAGCAACACTTTTTCTATATCGTCTTTATATTTTTCGGGTTGTAATTCTTTGTATTTTTCGTTAAAAGTTTTAGGATACGATCCTTTATAGCGAGCTCGCCTTTGTGGTTTTGAATCTTCATTTTCCATTTTGTAAAACTATTAAATAAACCTTTTAAACAAAAAAATCTCTTGAGTTTAATACTCAAAAGATTTTTTAAATTATGCTTATAGTTTAATTTTATTTTTTAAACCAGCTTTCAGCAAACGATTTCATTTTTTCAAAATTATCTTTCAATTGCATATTCATTTCTTCAATGTTTTCGGTTGCTGCTTCCTGCAATGTTTTAAAATGGTTACTTAATTCGCCCATTTTTTCGCTAATTTCTTTTTGCTTTTCTTTTAATTCATCGTTTAAGTCCATTTTGCCTAAACTAAATTGTAATTTAACAATTTCTAAACCTGTTTTAAAAGCTTCGGCATTGTGTTCAAACATGGTTAAACTTTTGTTATAAACATCATCAAAATTGGTTTTACCAGCTACATAAAATTCGTGCATGGCCAACTCAATTTTATTTTTTTGCTCTTCAAATGCATCCATTCCATCGGCTTTGCCTAATGAAAGTTGTAAACGCAATGCTTCCATTTTATCTTTCATTTCTGCCAATTTCTCTTCCGACATTGTTCTGCCTTTATCAAGGTTTTCTTTGAAAGATTGTAGCAAAGTTTTGTATTGTTCTTTTTGTTTTTCAAAAGCATCACCTGCATCCATTTTTCCTAACGAAAATTGTAATTGCATTTCTTCCAAACGTTTTTGCCAATCGGCCATAAATTGTTTGGTTTGTTCACTAAAGTTTTTTTCTTCCATGGTTTTGTTTTTTTTATCAAAGGTATTTTAATAAACAATTTTTTAAAATAAATTATTATTAAGTTTTTAGTTTGAATTTTCTTATATTTTTTCTATTAACCGACAACTATTAACTAAAGTATCCTTTTTGCCAAAGCGAACAAAAGTCCATAGTTATAGCTACTGAAAAATGAATGGCTACTCCAAGCCAAATGCTGTTGCTTTTTAAACTTAAAACTCCTAAAACTATTCCTGCAACAATAGCAGCAAGCGTTTCGGGCAGTGGTTTGCCAAAGTGAATCATACAATAAGGAATTGTCATTACCAAAATGCTATAAAACCCAAAACGTTGTTTATTGCCATGTAACATAAAACCCCTAAAGAAAAACTCAACAACAAAAAACTGTAATAAATACAAGCATTCCCAAATAAAAAACCTAGGAAATAATCCTTCCCCTTCTTGCAGTTTATAAAACGGATATTTATGTTGAAAACTTTCAGTAAACGATGCGGTGATAACTATTGGAAACATTATCCCAATTAGCAATAAGTATATTTTATAATCTTTTAAAGCTCCTTTTATGCTTAAACCATAATTCGAAAATTTATCTTTAAATACAAATTTAATAATTATCAATGGCACTAATCCATAAAACAAAACTATAATACCTACCCAATAAGTTAAAGCATATAATTTGTCTTCCATTAACAAAGCATAACTATTGGCTAATTTGTTAAAACCAAGGTTTTGAAGGAAAGAAAAAGCAAAATTGGTATGACCAAAATACTCATCTAAACTAATACAAACTGCAGCCGAAATACATACAATAAAAGCTTGCAATTTGATGGTTTCTATTTTATTTTTTTCAGTATTGTAATAAACATTACTTATTAAAGCTTTTAACATTTATTAAAGCTATTAATTGGTAAAAATTAGATAAAAATATACAGCAGGTACAGCAATAAACAAACCATCAAACCTATCTAAAACACCACCATGGCCAGGTAATATTCTGCCCGAATCTTTAACTCCAATATTTCGTTTCAAAAGCGATTCTGTTAAATCGCCAAAGGTACCAAAAATTAAAGTTAACAAGCCAAAAATTATCCATTCATGAAAAACTAAAATATCAAAAAAGTTAATTTTAGATAAACCAAAAGCAACTAAAACTATTAATAAAGCAGCGCCAATACTTCCTTCCCATGTTTTTTTAGGACTAATGCGTTCAAATAATGTGGTTTTACCAAAATTTTTTCCAAATATATAAGCACCAGTATCGCTAGTCCAAAGCATTAAAAAAAAAGCCATAGGTAATGCTGCATCATAAGTAATGCTGTTAAATCTCCCAAAATCGGCAAGCATACTTAATGGAAAACAAATATAAATAATACCTAAAACTTGATATGCCAATGTGTCGAATTCGCGTTTAGTTTTTTCAAATAATTTTATAATTATCATTAATAAAAAAACAGGAATTAAATGATAAAACCAGCTAATATCCCAATCGTTTCTAATAATTAATGCAAACATTATATTTATTATACTACCAGCTATAACTCCTAAATATTGTTCTATCCAGTTTTTGTCGGGCAACAATAGTTGGTAAAACTCGCGTAAGCATAAAAAATTTATAAAAAAAAGTAAAATGTAAAACGACCATTCGTTTAACATAGTA
>CAMCEM010000024.1 GCA_945873755.1 Chitinophaga pinensis
TGTATAATTGTGAGAGAAAAATATAACAAATAAATATTTTTTCAAAAAGCTATTTTGCTTTAAACACAAAAACAAAGATTATTATAAAAATGCAGAATCAAGAAGAGTTATTATTGAGAGAAAACAAAGATAGATTTGTAATACTTCCAATAAATTATCCTAAAGTTTGGGAAATGTATAAAAAACATGAAGCAAGTTTTTGGACAGCAGAAGAAATTGATTTGAGTGATGATTTAAAAGATTGGGCAAAGTTAAATGACGGAGAGCGTCATTTTCTTTCACACATATTGGCATTTTTTGCAGCAAGTGATGGAATAGTTAATGAAAACCTTGCTGTTAATTTTATGAGCGAAGTTCAATTACCTGAAGCAAGATGTTACTATGGTTTCCAAATAATGATGGAAAATATACATAGCGAAACTTATGCATTATTAATTGATACATACATAAAAGACCCAAAAGAAAAGGATAAACTATTTCATGCTATTGATACAGTTCCGGCTGTAAAAAAGAAAGCTGAATGGGCACTTCGTTGGATTAGTAATGGAACTTTTGCACAACGCTTGGTTGCATTTGCTGCTGTAGAAGGAATATTTTTTAGTGGTAGTTTTTGTTCTATTTTTTGGATGAAAAAACGTGGTTTAATGCCAGGTTTAACATTTAGTAATGAGTTAATAAGCAGAGATGAAGGAATGCATTGCGAATTTGCTTGTTTAATGTATAGTATGTTAAGTAATAAATTAAGTCAAGATGAAGTACATACTATAATTAAAGATGCCGTTGAAATTGAAAAAGAATTTGTTTCAGAAGCATTACCAGTTGATTTAATTGGAATGAACGCCAAATTAATGCAACAATACATTGAATTTGTTGCTGACAGATGGATAGCTGAATTGGGTTATACAAAAATTTATAATGTAACAAATCCTTTTGATTTTATGGAAATGATTTCGTTGCAAGGCAAAACCAATTTCTTTGAAAAAAGAGTGGGTGACTATCAAAAAGCCGGAGTTATGGGCGGCAAAGAAGGTCATGCATTTTCGTTAGAAGAAGATTTTTAAGGATTTTTGAAATGTGATTTAGGATTTTTGATTTCAAATAATGGATAAATTAGCATTACAATCAAGAACTAAATTGTTCAATACAGCTGTAATTAAGGCCTGCAATGGTTTACCAAAACTACAGCAGGTTTTGAATTGGCAAAACAATTAATAAGAGCGTGTGGTTCGGTTGGTACAAATTACAGAGCCAGTGCAAGAGCAAAATCTACAGCAGATTTTATTTACAAATTAGAAATTGTAATTGAAGAATCTGATGAATCGATGTATTGGTTAGAAATTTTAGAAGAGTCAAATCTTTTGGATAAAACCATTACTCAACCTTTGATAAAAGAAGCAAATGAATTTGTAAGCATTTTTGTTGCTTCAGTTAAAACAGTAAAACAAAAGAAACAATGATTATTGATCTGAGACTTTTGAATTGTGATTTATTATTCATATAAAATGTTTAAATCATAATTAAAACCAAAAATCCTAAATCGTAAATCCTAAATCAAAAATTAAAAAGATGTTTGTAGAAAAAAGAAACGGTAAAAGAGAAAGTGTTAAATTTGACAAAGTAACTGCTAGAATTGAAAAACTAAGCTACAGTTTAAGTCCATTAATTGATGCAATTGATGTGGCTAAAAAAGTAGTACAAGGAATTTATGATGGTGTTCCAACTACAGAGTTAGATAATTTAGCAGCTGAAACAGCCGCATCACTTACCACAAAACACCCAGATTATGCTTTGTTAGCTAGTAGAATTGCTGTTAGTAATTTACATAAAAATACTATAAAGTCGTTTTCTGAAACAATGGAAAAGCTTTATAATTATACCGACAAAGGAACAGGTAAAAGAACACCATTAATTGCAGAGGATGTATATCAAATTATATTAGATAATGCAGAACTTTTGGATAGTTCAATTATATATGATAGAGATTTTGCTTTCGATTATTTTGGTTTTAAAACCATTGAAAAATCATATTTGTTTAAAGTTGATGGAAAAGTAGCTGAACGCCCACAACACATGTACATGCGCGTTGCTTTGGGAATTCATAAAAACGACATTGAAAGCGTAATTGAAACGTACAATTTAATGAGCGAAAAATGGTTCACTCATGCAACACCAACATTGTTTAACGCGGGAACACCTAAACCACAAATGAGTAGTTGTTTTCTTTTAACAATGAAAGAAGATAGTATTGATGGTATTTACGACACATTAAAACAAACGGCTAAAATTTCTCAAAGCGCTGGTGGAATTGGATTAGCAATACACAACATTAGAGCTACAGGAAGTTATATTGGTGGCACAAATGGAACAAGTAATGGAATAATTCCGATGTTGCGAGTTTTTAACGACACTGCTCGTTATGTAGACCAAGGAGGAGGGAAAAGAAAAGGCGCGTTTGCAATTTATTTAGAACCGTGGCATGCCGATGTTTTTGCTTTTTTAGATTTACGTAAAAATCATGGTAAAGAAGAAATGCGTGCAAGAGATTTATTTTACGCGCTTTGGATTTGCGATTTATTTATGAAACGTGTGGAAGAAAATGGCGAGTGGAGTTTATTCTGTCCAAATGAAGCACCAGGTTTAAGCGATTGTTGGGGCGAAGAATTTGAAGCATTGTATACTAAATATGAATTAGCTGGAAAAGCCCGTCAAGTTATTAAAGCGCAGGATTTATGGTTTGCCATTATGGAATCTCAAATTGAAACCGGTACTCCTTATATGCTTTATAAAGATGCAGCAAACAGAAAAAGCAACCAACAAAACTTAGGCACTATTAAAAGTAGTAACTTATGCACTGAAATAATGGAATTTACAAGTCCTGATGAAGTTGCGGTATGTAATTTAGCATCTTTAGCACTTCCACGATTTGTAATTAATGGTAAGTTCGACCATAAAAAATTATATGATGTAACATATCAGGTAACAAAAAATTTAAATAAAATAATAGATAATAACTACTATCCAGTTATTGAAGCCCAAACTTCTAATATGCGTCATCGTCCAATTGGACTTGGCGTTCAAGGTTTGGCAGATGCTTTTATTTTATTAAGATTGCCTTTTGAAAGTGAACAAGCCAAGCAATTAAACAAAAATATTTTTGAAACAATTTATTTTGCATCATTAACTGCTAGCAAAGATTTAGCAAAAATTGAAGGTCCTTACGAAACATTTAAAGGATCACCTTTATCAAAAGGAAAATTCCAGTTTGATTTATGGGATGTGGATGCTACAGAAAATTGGAATTGGGAAGAATTAAGAAAAGAAGTAATGGAGTTTGGGGTTAGAAATTCGTTACTAGTTGCTCCAATGCCAACAGCTTCAACCTCGCAAATACTTGGAAATAATGAGTGTTTCGAACCTTATACCTCAAATATTTATACAAGAAGAGTATTAAGTGGCGAATTTGTTGTTGTAAACAAACATTTATTAAAAGATTTAGTTCAATTAGGTTTATGGACTAATGATATGAAAAATAAAATAATTGGAGCCAACGGTTCAATACAGAATATTCATGGAATACCAGAGAATATTAAAGAACTTTACAAAACTGTTTGGGAAATAAAACAACGCAATTTAATAGACATGGCTGCCGACAGAGGTGCTTATATTTGCCAATCACAATCGTTAAACTTATTTGTTGACAGTCCAAGTTCTTCAAAATTAACCTCAATGCATTTTTATGCTTGGAAAAAAGGCTTGAAAACAGGGATGTATTATTTACGCTCACAAGCAGCAACTCAAGCAGTTCAGTTTACTATAGAAAAGCAAGGAAACAATGATATGGAGCCTGTTGTGCCAACTGTAGAGGATACTATGATTATAGATGTGGTAAATCCTACTTTAACACAAACACCAATTGGTAATAATATAGATGAAATCACAACAGATTTTACTGGTCAGGTTTGTTCTATGGAAGAAGGTTGTGTTACATGTAGTAGTTAAAAATACACACTTAGATATTTAAAAAGCCATAAATTTTATTTGTGGTTTTTTTATTTTATAAAACCAGATACAAATTCTAGAGCCCTCATTTCAGAGTAATAAATTCCATTTATTTTATTCATTAAAAAGCCAACATGTCCTCCTTGTTTAGGTGTTTCTAAATATAAAAATTCATGCTTTTTTGCTAATTCAATTGGATAGCATTTTTCAGATAAAAATGGATCGTTTAAGGCATTAATCAATAATGTTGGAATTTTAATTTGTGGTAAAAATTGTAATGAACTACTTTTATTGTAGTAATCTTTTGCATCAATAAAACCATTTGTTTTTGCAGTAAATCTTGTATCCCATTCATGAAAATTATTTATTTTATTTATTCCTTTAGTGTCAATAACTCCTGGAAATTGAATTGATTTTGTTATCATTTTTTTATTCAATGTTTTTAAAAATCTAATCATATACGGTTTATTCCAGTTTTTACTTAAAACTTTTGAGCTTGAATCTAATTCAATTGGAACTGAAAAAGCAAATGCAGATGTAATAACTTTATTTAGATTGAATGATTGTTCACCCAAATATTTTAATAAAACATTTCCTCCCAAACTAAAACCCCCTAATACTATACTTGTATAATTTTTATTATTTAAAATATATTCAATTATCAATTTTATATCTTCACTTTTACCCATGTGGTAACTGCTTAAAAGTCGATTATTTTCACCGCTACAACTTCTAAAATTAACTGCACAAATATCAAAATTATTTTGGTAGAAGTACTTAGCAAATCCTTTGATGTATTGAGAGTTTGAGCTGCCTTCTAATCCATGAAACAATATCAATAACTTTTTATTATTGTTTTTAAATTTCCAATCTAAGTCTATAAAATCCCCATCATCTAATTCTAACCGCTCACGTGTATATTTTATTGGAATGTTTCTAAAAAGGGCAGGTATAATTGTTTCTAAATGTTTATTTTTATTCCACTTGTTTCCTTTATATTTACTGATTAAATGAGGCATAGTTCAAAACTTAAGTTTAAAAATATTGTTCATAAATTATTGCTAGTTTAACTATTAAATATTGTTAAACGCTTAATATTGAAATGTAAATAAAATGAAAAATAATTTAATATTTATTTGTATATTTTTTTTGGTAAATTCGGCTAAGTCACAAATTGGATTTCATAAATTTTCAATGTATGGAAATGGAGGGGTTTCAATTTATGATAACTTTGATTATCATCCAACTAATACTGCTTTTGGAGAGTTAGGCGCACGCTATCATTTGGGTAAAGGTTTGTCGGTTGGGTTAAATGTTAATTCAGTTTTTTTTAGAAAAGCCATTAATTTAAATGAATATGTAGCTAGTTTTTATACTCAATACAATGCTTTAGGCATTTCAACTTTATATGAAAATGAAATTTTTACAAAGTGGTATTTAGGAATAGGTGGAAGTTTAAACTTTGGTTTATTTACTGGTAAAATTTACGATAATTTTGGTGGTAAATTAGGTTTAACCTCTGGAGTACTTGATGTTTATTTAGATAGAAGAGTTTATAATTATGTAGGGAATATAAACTTAAGAACTTTCCTAACGAATCACTTAGATTTTCAATTTGGAGTAAGTTACAATCACTTTCAATCATACTATTTAGATATGTATAATATTAACGATAAACTAGATACATATATTTTGGGTTATGCAGGTTTGGTGTTTAAATTTGGAGAAGCCGATCGAGTAGGAGTTGGAATTAATTCCAAAAGATTAAAATGCCCTAATGTGAATTATTAAAAATTCATCATTCTTATTTTCAATATTTATTATATTTTGCAACTTTATTAATTATTTTCATGGATTTTAAAGTAAAAACATTAGCTGAAGTGGTTGCTTCAAGTGAAGAAATAGATATATTATTTTGGGTTGGGTGTGCAGGAAGTTTTGATGAGCGAGCCCAAAAAATTACTAAAGCAGTTGCAAAAATATTATACAAAGCCAATATTAATTTTGCAATATTAGGAACCGAAGAAGCATGTACGGGCGACCCAGCAAAAAGAGCGGGTAACGAATTTTTGTTTCAAATGTTAGCCATGCAAAACATTACCACCATGAATGCTTATGGTGTAAAAAAAATTGTAACTGCTTGCCCACATTGTTTCAATACTATTAAAAACGAATACCCGCAACTTGGAGGTAACTATGAAGTAGTTCACCATACTGAATTACTAAATGAACTTTTAACAACTGGAAAATTAAGTATTGAAGGTGGTGCTTTTAAAGGAAAAAAAATTACTTACCACGATAGTTGCTACCTTGGTAGAGCAAATAATATTTACGAAGCTCCAAGAAGTGTAATTGAAAAACTTGACATTGAATTAGTAGAAATGAAACGAGCAAAAGCCAATGGTTTATGTTGCGGAGCAGGCGGGGCACAAATGTTTAAAGATGCTGAAAAAGGTACAAAAGAAGTAAATTTAGAACGAGCTGAAGATATGCTAGAAACAAACTCAAATATTGTAGCTGCTGCTTGTCCATTTTGTATGACTATGCTGAGAGATGGAATTAAACACCACAATAAGGAAGAAGAAGTGCAAGTGCTTGATGTGGCTGAATTAATTGCCAATGCCATAGATTTATAGTTAACTATTTTCTAACTCATCCTTTGGGTTAGCTTGTGGTATTATTAAATCTTTAACTATTACATCAGCATTGCACCAATTACAATTTGATAAATCATCTAAAAAACCTTTTCCCTCACAAACAGGGCATATATAACCACAAGTAGACATTATACAAATGTATGAATAAAATATACCTAATAGTATTCCTTGCTTTTTTATCGAATAATTTATTTGCGCAAGCAACCAAAACAAAAACCACTTTGTTGGGGAAAGATTATCCTTCAATTAATTATTTTGAGTTAATAAAACTGCAAGACAATTATTGGAATAATAATCCCAATAAAAATAATAAAGGTTCGGGGTACAAAGTATACCAACGTTGGAAAGAATATTGGCAGTATTATTTAAATGCCGATAGTACTTTAATGACGGGTGAACAAATAGCAAATGAATATTTAACACAAAGAAATAAAACTAAGTTATTAAGTAAAAATACAGATAGTTTAAATAATAGTAATTGGATTCCACTTGGCCCATTTACGCATGAAAATAGAGGATCTTGGAGTGCAGGGCAAGGGAGAGTAAACATTTCAATTGTAGACCCCAATAACCCTAATACAATTTATATAGGTGCACCGCAAGGCGGAGTATGGCGAAGCTTTGATAATGGAGACACATGGGAAATTTTAACTGATAGTACTTTAATTTCGGGCGCATCAGGTATTGCAATTGATTATAATAATCCAAATATTATTTATGTATCAACAGGTGATGAAGATACTGGTGAAAACCCATCTAATGGGATTTTTAAAAGTATAGATGGAGGAAAAAATTGGATTCAAACTAGTTTTCCAACAAACATTGCCAAAACAGGTGAGATTGTAATTAATCCAACTAATTCTAATATGCTTTGGGTGGTTTCATCGAATGGAATTTATAAAAGTGTAGATGCAGGTAATACTTGGGTTCGAAAATTTAACTTTGTTTGTTCTGAAATACGTTTAAAACCAAACGATTTTAATACCATTTATGCTGTTTCGAGAGTGGGTACAAATATTAGCATTATTAAATCAATAGATGCCGGAGAAACATTTACAACCATTCAATCATATACCAATGCTGGCAGAACTATGATTGATGTAACACCCGCAAATCCTAATTACTTGTACGTGTTGGTTTCTGATAACGATGAATCGTTTAAGGGAATTTATAGGTCTATTAATTCAGGCGGAACTTTTACTACCCAAAATACCACAACCGATATTTATGATAGATCAACACAATCAGATTTTGATTTAGCACTTGCTGTTTCCGATACAGATCCAAATTTAATATATACAGGTTGCTTAAACGTATGGAAATCGACAAATGGTGGAATAACACTTACTAAAGTAAATAATTGGAGTAGCCCAAGTTCTGCACTTTATACCCATGCCGATATTCATGATTTGAAATTTTTTAATGGAAAATTATATGCAGGGAGTGATGGAGGGATTTATATATCGAATAATACCATTACTTCATTTACCGATAAAACTAAAAATGGCTTAAACATAAGTCAGTTTTATAGAGTGGATGTGGCACAATCAAAAAATGTGGAGATAGTAGGAGGGTTGCAAGACAATGGAGGTTATTCGTTTGCAAACAATGCTTGGATAAATTACCATGGAGCAGATGGAATGGATGCATCAATTAACCCAACTAATTTAAGTGAGCATTATGGTTTTATTCAAAATGGAGGTTCGCTTTACACGTTAGATATTTCAATTCCTGGCAATGTTGGTGGCTTTGTTGCTAGTGAGCCTTTTGGTGAAAATGGTAATTGGATTACCCCATTAGAATATGGCAACAACGGAACTTTATATGCTGGTTATAGTAGGCTGTATGCTTATGATGGTGGTGGATTTAATATGGTTTCGTCTCAGTTATTTGGTAGTAATATAAAATTTATTAGGGTACACCCCACCAACGATTTAAAAGTATTGGTGTCTGATGAGTCTCGTTTGTATATTTCTGATGGAACAGAAAATTTTAATTTAACTTATTTAGGTTCTTTGCCTATAGGCAATTTAAAAAACTTTGATTTTAATAGAAACACCCCAAATATTATTTATGCCATGAGCAATGCAGGTATTTATAAATCGGTTGATGAAGGAAAAAAATGGCAAAACATAACTTATAATTTGCCCTTAGGTGCTAAAAATGCTTTGGTTCATCAGGCCAGTAGCTTTAATAATACCGTTTATGTAGCTACAAATAAAGCAGTTTATTACATTAATGATTCTTTAACTGAATGGAAGTTATTTAGTAATAATTTACCCAATACCACTATCACCGATATTGAAGTAAATAATGTAGAAAACCACTTAATTATTTCTACTTATGGTAGAGGTATTTGGCGTTCGGCAGTAGCTACCGAAAGTTTAAAAGTAGAAGAACAAATACCTCAAGATTCAATTAATAGTAAAAGTGTAGTATTATTTCCTAACCCAATAAAAGATTTTGCAAATATTAATACAACTATTGATGAGCCATTGGAAATAAAAGTATTTGCAGTAAACGGACAATTGGTATTAAACTTAAAATATCCAAAAATTGATAATACTGTTCCTATTGATTTTAGCCACTTAGCCGATGGAAATTATGTGTTTAACTTAATTTCTGAAAAACATTTAATTACTAAAATGTTTGTGAAATATTAGTTTACTGGGTTTGCTTTTGTTTAAATATTTTTTCAAAAATAAATGCTAGTATCATTACAAAAATACAGCCAATTACATTTAACCATAAAAATGCGGTTAGGTTAATATACCAAGCATAAACTATAAATGCTTCTGCTACTAGTGCGGCATAAAAAACTGCTTTACCTTGAATGGTTTTCATATAAAATGCCACTAAAAAAATCCCTAAAATGGTGCCATAAAAAAGCGAGCCTAATATATTTACTGCTTCTATTAAATTACCTAGTTTACTGGCATAAAAGGCAGTAATAATACAAAATATACCCCAACCAACGGTTGCAAATCGCGAAGCGTTTAAATAAAACTTTTCGCTTTTTTGTTCCTTAAATATACGTTTGTAAAAATCGACAATGGTTGTGGAGGCCAATGAGTTTAAACCACTGGCAGTGGAACCCATGGCTGCTAAAAATATAACTGCAATTAAAATACCTACTATACCTACTGGCAATTGCTTGGTTACAAAAGTTAAAAACACAAAATTGGTATCGTTTACATCGGTTTTTGGGTCGTTGTATAGCATTAAATCAGTGGCTGCTTTTTTAAATTCTTTAGCTAATTCATCATTGTTTAACAAATCCTTTTGAATGCGAATAACAGCATCTTCATCGTTGGCTTTCATGGCTGCCAACAAATCATTTGCTAATACTTTTTTTTCTTCACTTACCTTATTGTATTGTTCGTTTATTGTTTCAAAAACTTCCTTATGCTTACTATTTTCAATTTTGGTAACTTCTGTTTTATTAAAAAATATTGGAGGTTGGTTAAATTGATAAAAAGTAAAAACCAATGCACCTATCATTAATATAAAAAACTGCATAGGTATTTTTAACAAACCATTCATTATTAATCCTAATCTGCTTTGGGTAATGGAACTGCCAGTAAGGTATCGCCCTACCTGCGATTGGTCAGTTCCAAAATACGATAATTGTAGAAAAAATCCACCTATTATACCCGACCAAATATTGTATCGGTTATTTAAATCAAAGTTAAAATCTATGGTGTTTAACTTGTTCATTTTACCTGCAATATGCAGCGCATCTATAAAACCAACATTTGCTGGTAATAAATATACTACCATAAAAGCAGCCAAAATTAACCCTGAAAATATAATTCCCATTTGCAACATTTGGGTGTACGAAACTGCCTTGGTACCACCATAAACAGTATAAGTTATAACCAAAAGGCCATTAAAAAGTATGGTGTAAGTAATATCAATATTTAGTATGGTTGATAAAATAATAGCTGGTGCGTAAATTGTAATTCCTGTAGAAAGGCCGCGTTGAAGTAAAAATAAAAAGGCAGTTAAGGTGCGGGTTTTGCTATCAAATCGTTTCTCTAAAAACTCGTAAGCGGTATATACATTTAGCTTGCTAAACATAGGAATAAACGTAATACACAAAACCACCATAGCAAGTGGCAAACCAAAGTAAAACTGAATAAAACGCATTCCATCGCTATAAGCTTGGCCGGGTGCTGATAGAAATGTAATGGCACTGGCTTGGGTAGCCATAACCGAAAGACCTACATGGTACCAAGGCAATTTTCTATCAGCAAGTAAATAACCTTCAATGTTTTTAGTACCGCGGCTTTTCCATATTCCATAAAGAATAATGCCTAGCAGGGTAACAATTAATACTATCCAATCAATATTGCTCATTTAAAATATTGATTAAACCAATACAACAACAAAATAGTTAGCACCAAAAAAGCAATTACAAAAACATATACATGAGTCCATGTTTTAAATAAAAAATGCTTTGGTTTGGGTTTGTTCATAGGGTTTACTTCCTCTTTTCTAAACTCAAAATATTGGCAAATAACCTATATGCACCAGGAACACCCGCTGGTAATTCTCTGAAGAAAGCTAAGCCTGTATAAACATAATTTCCTTTGCCATATCTGGCAATAATCAAACTGCCTTTATTGGGTTTTTCTTTAGGGTCGTTCATGGCTAAAGGGCATTGGAAACTGCTATCTATATCAGTTGCAAAGTATATTCCTCGTTCTTGAATCCAACCATCAAAATCGGTATTGGTAATTTTATTTGGAAAGTTTAGAACTGGATGCTCTGGCAATAAAAAAGTAACAGGTGCTTCTTCAATAGTAACTCTATCGCGGCTCAATTTAAAAGGAACTGGCGAAACTTGTTCTTTTAATGGCCCAGCAAAACTGTTGGTATTGTACTGAACAATTAAGTTTCCGCCATCTTTTACATAATCAAATACACGTTGTTTGTATTGTTGTAATTTTTCGTTGGTGTTAAATGCACGCACTCCAAGAACAATGGCAGGAAATTCATTCAAGTTTCCATTTTGTAATTGTTCATCGGTAATCATAACTACTTTATAACCCATTTGCTCTAAGCTTGCTGGCACACCATCGCCCGCACCTTGAATATAACCAACTGTGTTAAAAGTTTTCTTCACATCTACTTTTACCAATTTGGCTTCTGCTTCTGGAAACCAAGTTTGAACTGGAATATGGTCGTACTTAATTTCTTTGATTCCTTTGGTGTATTCAACTCCGTCAACAATTGCAGATATTTCCAATTTATCATTTGTAGAGTATTTAGGTTGAATCAATAAAAATGTATATGTAGTATCTTGACCTTTTCTTGTTAATTTTTGATTTTCGTAAATTGCACCATTATAATTGATTGAATGATTTGGGACTAATACTTCCCATCCATCAGCACTAATTTTTAAATCATACTTCACATTATCCTTTCCTGCTTTTACAATTACCTTGATTTCTTTCGGTTTTTCATCGGTAAATACAAAGCTTTTTTGAGTTAAGTTAAGCATTACAGGTGGTGTAATTACTAAAGGACGATACAACTCTCCTTTTTCTGGATCAACCCATTTGTATTGCAATTGGTCAACTATTTTAATTCCTTTACTATTTGGACTAAAATCATAACCAGATAAGTTATAAGGTTGAGGTAAGTTATTTTGTAGTAAGTTGTTTTTATCTTCTAAAACAAACATATTGTTCTTTATCTGATTTTTTGTCCAATATAAATATGATATTTTATCGGTCGAAAAAATCGTAGTATCTTTATTTTGAACGTTAAAAACATATCCCTTTAAAATACTATTTGGAGTTCTAACAATAGTTCCATCTGCAATAGTAATTTTTTCATTAATACTGAAGTTAGGTTTGTCAGAAATTGATTCTCTGAAGTATCCGTTGCAGTTTAAAATTATTTTTCCAGATAAATCAAAGTGATAAATATGTTCTTTTTCATCAATTGAGTTATAAATAGCTACTAATTCTTTAGAAGATAAATTCGGAAAAGAAGGATTATACTCCTTCTTTATTTTCGTAATCTGTTTCCCAATTTTCTCTCCACCTTTTACTCGTTTCCAAGTAAAATCTATTCCGTCAAAAATATCTTTCAACCCTGTGGTATCACCTTTTATGGGTTTAAAATATTCAAAGCTTTCGCCTCGTTGTTTGGCACTTCCAAAGCCTTGGCTTTTATGCATGCTGCGGCTTTCGGCTGCTATTTCGCCATAACTTTTGCCCAGTAAAGGATTATATCCGCCTACATCTAATTTTATATACGGACTCATATCGGCATTTGGGTTGGCAAAACGAGTGCTTACATTCCAAAACATTCTGCGGGTTTTCCATACCGAAACATATTGTAATTGCTTCGGGAATCGGGTTGAATCTGCTGCTGCATCAAAAGCTTCTTCAGCCAACATAGCTGATGCTGTATGATGTCCATGTCCGCCACTTCCATCAGTAGCAAAACGGGTAATGATAATATCTGGTCTGAAATTACGGATTACCCAAACCATATCGCTTAATATAGAATCGTGGCTCCATTTTGTAAAAGTTTCTTCCGGATTTTTACTAAAACCAAAATCGTAAGCACGGGTAAAAAATTGCTCACCACCATCAATTCTGCGCGCTGCCAATAACTCTTGTGTACGAATCATACCTAATTCAATGCCTTGTTCCGAACCAATTAAATTTTGCCCTCCATCGCCACGTGTTAAACTTAAATAACCAGTGCGCAAACATTTTTCATTGGCTAAATAAGCAATCAAACGTGTATTCTCATCATCGGGATGCGCTGCAATGTATAGCACCGAACCAACTGTATTTAACTTTTTAAGTTGTAACAATATTTCCGATGAAGTATATGATTTGGGTGCTTGCGCATTTACCAAAACAGTTACAAATATGGAAAGGATGAATAAGGATATTTTTTTCATTGTAATTTTTTAGTTCCGTTGGCTAAAGCCGAACGGCAATTGATGCTTTTGTTCTGTTGTGTTTTTCTGAGTAATCTGAGTAATCTGTGTAATCTGTGGCTATTTTTCTCACTGCCAGTTGCTAGCTGCCAGAAGCCAGTTGCTAGTTTATCACACTATAACTGGTTCCATCTTTGCCGTCTTTTATTTCAAAACCAATGTCTTTTAGTTTGTTTCTGATGGCATCGCTGGTGGCAAAATCTTTGTTCATTTTAGCATGATTTCTTTGTTCAATAATCATATTCATTAAGCCATCCACTTTGCTAGTATCACTCGTGTTTTCTTCTTGTAATCCCAATACATCAAAAACAATTTCAGTCATTAGTTTTTTCAAATTGACTTTATCAGTTTCAGTAATGGTTTCTTTGCCATCGTTAATAGAATTAATCATTCGCACCGCTTCAAAAATACTTGCTATGGCAATCGGTGTATTGAAATCATCGTTTAAAGCATTGTAAATATCATTAGTTGTTAGTTGAAGGTTGACAGTTGACAGATCAGAAACCTTTAAACCATCTATCAATTTCATGGCATTCATTAATCGGGCAAAACCTTTTTCGGCAGCTTGCAATGCTTCGTTACTAAAATCTAACGTGCTGCGGTAATGTGCTTGCAACATGAAGAAACGCACCGTCATTGGGCTGTAACCTTTATCTAGCAGTTTATGATTTCCTGAAAATAATTCATGAGGTAAAAACGAATTGCCTAAACTTTTGCTCATTTTTTGTCCATTTACGGTCAACATATTGGTATGAATCCAGTAACGAGCAGGTTGTGTTTTATGGCAAGCCAAATTCTGCGCAATTTCATTGGTATGATGGGTAGGTACTAAATCCATTCCACCACCATGAATATCAAATTCATTACCCAAATATTTACTGCTCATGGCTGAACATTCTAAGTGCCAACCTGGAAAACCAACTCCCCACGGACTTGGCCATTTCATGATATGTTCGGGTTTGGCATTTATCCAAAGTGCAAAATCTAAACGGCCACGTTTTTCATTTTGACCATCTAAATCGCGGGTATTGTTTAACAAATCATCTAAATTTCTGTTAGATAAAATGGTGTAATTATATTCTTTGGTAAACTTTTCAACATCAAAATAAATAGAACCATTTACCTCATATGCGTATCCATTTTCAATGATCTGTTTGGTCATTTCAATTTGCTCTATAATATGGCCTGTAGCAGTTGGTTCAATGCTTGGCGGCAAGGTATTGAACATGCGCATGGTTTCTCTAAAATCAATGGTATAGCGTTGAACAATTTCCATTGGTTCTAATTGTTCTAACTTTGCTTTTTTAGCAATTTTATCTTCACCTTCATCTGCATCACTTTCCAAATGACCGGCATCGGTAATATTGCGCACATAACGCACCTTAAAACCCAAATGTAAAAAATAACGGAATATGACATCGAACGAAATAAATGTACGTGCATTACCCAAATGCGCATTGCTATAAACGGTTGGCCCACAAACATACATGCCTATATGGCCATCGTGAATGGGTTTAAAATCTTCTGTAGTTCGCGTTAATGTATTGTATATTTTTAAAGTAGAATCCATGATAAAAAATGAACTGCGAATATAGTTGAATAAATTTTGAATTTTGGGTGTTAGATGTTGAATGAATTGTTAAAAGAAGAGTTGCCACAGATTACACTGAAAACAAAGAGGATTATATAATACTTCAATGGGTAAAGCCGATGAAAATATTTATTTTAGTATTTGAGCCTGAGGCTCAATAATAGTTTCCACCAACGAGACGTTGGCGGAGGCATTTCAGAAGCGATAGTATTATTTAAAAATGAACGCCCGATTTTTTCTTGTACCTTAAATAATGTACCACTTGGTCAAATTCTAAGGCAGTTAAGTTGGTTTCGGTTAATTTGTTTTCGTGCGATGGATATTGAATTCGCATTTCGTAATCCATTAGCTGTGGTAAAGAAAAATCAGGAACTATTTGCACACCATTTACTAATTTGTTATGGCAATTGGCGCAAACGGTATTGTATATAATTATTCCTTTTTCAAAATCGGAAACAAATTGTTTTTTTTGAGCATCAGTCATGCTAGCACTGTCGTATGGCAACTCGTAAAGTTGTTCGGGTACTTTGGTATTTGCTTGGCTAGTTTCGGTTTGAGTAACCTTTGAGTTAGTATTTTTGGTTGCTTTGCAATTAGAAAATACTACTGCAAAAGCAATTAGTGTAATGGTAATTATGGTTTTCATTTAATTAATAAGTTCCTCCAATTTTTCGTTTGTTAAGTGCTTTGTTGTTACTTTTGGGGAGTTTATTAGGGGCTTTTTCAAAGGGTATTTGTTCGTTCAATGAGTTAATAAATGCTATTAAATTTGTTTTTTCATTTGCTGTTAAGTGTAACGAATCTGCAGAAAGTGTTTGATTATTTACATGTAATCCATTTCCTGCTCCTCCTCCTGTATTGTAAAAATCAATTACTTGTTCCATGGTATTAAAAACACCATTATGCATATAAGGTTTTGTATTGGCAGCATTTCTAATAGTTCCTGTTCTAAAAGCATTTAAAGTTTCGGTGGCAGGGTTAATTTTATAGCGGCCATTGTCTTCACTAATGCTAGTATATTTTAAATCTTTTGGCACACCAATTACCTCAAACTCCGAGCCTACATAAGGAGGTTTTACGCCATTAAACTGCGGTGCAAAATGACAAGTAGCGCATTCGGCTTTACCCATAAATGTATTAAATCCTTGTTGCACATTTTCTGATGCATTGGTTTGCAAGTTCATGGCATCATCGAAAGGCGAATTGTATTTACTAAATTTACTATAATAAAAAGTAATGGCTGAAACCAAATGTTCTGTGGTTATCTCCTTTTCTGTTGGCGTTTGTTTTAATAACTCTGTAAAAGCAGTTTTATATTCATTACAGCTTAGTACTTTTTGTAATACTTCTGCCTCGTTAGCGCCCATTTCTTTAGCGCTTGTGATTACACCTTTGGTTTGGTTTTGCAAATTTATATGCTTTCCATCAAGCATTATTAAGTGGTTATAAGTGGCGTTAAGCAGGGTAGGAGTGTTGCGTTCCAAAAAGCCATTAAAATTATATTGCAATGAAGTGGTTGAAACTGTATCGGTAAAAAATTGAGTTGGCTTGTGGCAGGATGCACAACTGCGTTCATTATTGCCAGAAAGTATGGGGTCATAAAACAATAATTTACCTAATTTATCTATTTCGGCCAATACTTTTTCATCGTTTACCCTTAAAAAAATGCCTTTGCTGTTTTGTCCGTTATAAAGCCCTTTCGAAAAAATAGAAGTTGCTTGTTTGTTTAATGAATAATCAACAAAACTTTTACTATACACTTTATAATTAATAAGCAATTGCTGGTTAATGGCAAATAATGGATTAATAAAATTGCGAATAAAACTGTAATGGTCAAATTGCAAATAATCTTTAGGTTGATTAGCCACAAATTGAATAGCTTGGCTGTATAAATTTAAGTAATTTGTGTTTAAACTATAAGTAGGAAAACTTTGATTAAAACTATTGTAAATTTCATTAACATCTTTCATCATGGCCATTAATTCAGGAACAATATTTTTCTTTTAGGGGCAATCAAATCCTGTGGTATAAATGGTAGCCAAGTTTAATAAGTAAAGCCTATTACATAAATAAAAATGATGGTGTTTTTTTAGTTCATCAGTTATCGAATCGGCTTGGTAAGCTTTGGTGGCTTGCAAACTTTGTGTAACTAAACTTAGTAAAGTATTTTATCTAAATTTTCTTCTTCTAAATATTGCAAAGCAAGCGTATAACCAGCACCTTCTCTTTTATATGGTTTTTCGTACTTTTCAAAAACTTCTGTTTCCCATTCAACTGGCAAGGGACCGTTAATTTTTTTATGTGCCAATGGATCTAAATACCTAAACCAAAAATCTAAACCTTTAAATTGTGTTCTTACCGATAATATTTTACTTTTTACTTGTTCAATTTTACTAGTTGATGATAAGTCGCTTTCATTAATTTGAGCAATCAATTCAGCCTCTTCTTTTTCAAAACTATTCAGTTTGTTTTTATAGTTTATAAAGTATGAATTTTCTATTTCGTTTGGTGTAAATGAAAAGGCTAAAACTATTGCAAAAGCAATAAAAACCAAAAGTAAAATTTTATTTTTCATGTAAATTAATGTAATGTATTTATACAAAAACGGTAGGTATTATTGCTAATACCTACCCGTTTTGTAATTTTTTTTAATTGTTTTGATTAGTGCATTATTACTACTTTAACAGTAGTGTTTTGTCCTTTACTTCCTTCAATTGTTAACATGTAGATTCCGTCTTGTAAATTACGAACATCTATTTTGTTATTTAATGAAGCATCTACATTTTCATTAATCATTAGTTTACCAGTTACTGAATACAATTTAACATTCATGTTTCCTGATAAGTTATTAGTGATAATATTTATCTCATTGCTAGTTGGGTTAGGATAAACATTGATGTTTGAATTAAAAGTTACGTCATTCATTCCAACTCCTACTTTACGAACTAATTTTACATTAAATGTTTCATTAGCTTTTAATGAGTCAGTAGTTTCAAAAGCAAAAACTGACCACTGTAAAGTTATTGAATCTCCTTTAGCTATTGAATTTGAAGCCAATATTGCATCAATTGCACCGCTAGTTAAAGTTAATTTAGTATCTGTACCACTAATGTCAGAAGCTAAATTCAATAATGGAGCATTAAAGTTTCCAGTTAATGTAGAAGCTTTCCATTTGTAAGTATTAGCTTTTGTAGCAGCCGACCATGAAATTACAATTGGAGTAGTACTATTTTGCTCAACCTCAACTCTTGCATTATTTGCTGGAGAAGTTAAGTTAAATGAACCTAAAATACGCTTACGAACCAATGTTAAATTCCAGTCTTGGTTAGCTTTAACCGAATCAGTATTTAAATAAGAATAAACAGTCCATTTTACAGTTATAGAATCACCACGCTTTATTCCAAATGAATTTAACAATAAATCAATGGTACCGCTTGGCAATGATAAAACTGTATCAGCACCAGCATTATTTGAATTTGATGTAAATAAAGGAGCAGTAAAACTTCCAGTTGCAGTTGTAGCAAACCATTTGTAACGAGTAGCATTGGCAGATTTAGTCCAGTTAATATTTACTAAACTTGTGTTACCTTCTTCAACCGTTACACTGCTATTGTTAGCAGGTGAGTTTAAGTTAAATGTACCTAAAGTTACTATTGGTTTGTTTCTACCTAAAGTTAAATTGTGAATTTGATTTGCTTGTAAAGAGTCAGTTGAATTTCTGTAAGCAAATACAGTCCATTTGGTTTTAACTGAATCACCTTTGTTTAATCCCAAACTGTTTAAAATGGCATCAACCGCGCCAGAAGTTAAAGTTAAAGTGGTATCAGTACCCAAATTATTAGCTGGTAAAACCAATAATGGAGCAGTAAACATTCCAGTTTCAGTAGTTAACATCCATTTGTAATTAACCGCATTGCTCGATTTTGACCAATTTACAACTATTGAACTAGTGCTTGCACTATCAGTATTTACACGAGCATTGTTACTAGGATTTAACAAATTAAAGTTTCCTAATTGAGGAATAATATCGCCTTTGCGAACGCCTTGTAATTGGTAACCGCTTGTACAACCGCTAGAAGGCGATGAGCAGAATTGAATTAAAGTACCTTCGAAAGTAAACTGACCAGTAGGAATAGCTAAAGCTGGAGCATCATCTATTTCAGTATCTGCAGCAGATATTACTCTAAACACGGTGGTATCGCCTGTTGTAGTTCCATCCCAAACATTATGGTTAGAACTTGCTGCAAAATTACCAGTTGAATTTGTTCTTAAATTAACAATACGAATCAATTCGCTTTCGTAAGCTTCTGGGTTAGCTAATAATTGTTTTACTGTTAAAACTTGAACAGGTGGTAATGGTCTGTTCGACATTATTTTTGTAATAAAACTGTTTCCTCTGTAAGCTCCAGTTTGGATACCAATTTGAGAATAATTGTTAAAATCGCTTCTTCCTCCGCTCACTTCTACACTATCTCCAGCCTTTAAATCACCATTTAAAATTGCATCAACCATCGCACCACTTGATTGGCGAACACCTAATGCACCTGTTGCATCTTGAATATAAATAAATCTACCCCAAGCTCTTGTTATAATTCCGCGTACTTTTACAGTATCTGAATTAATTGAGCGTGCAGCAGCAATGGTAATTACAGGTATGAAAATCCTGTCAGGGCGAGCATTCAATAACTGAATTCTTCTATCGCCAATTAATGAAGTGTCTCTAATGTTAAATGGAGTTGTTGCATGGAAAGTACCCATGTATTCAGCAAAAGCATCTTGCTCACTACCAATACCAGCAAAAGTTGCAATTCCAGCACTTTTTAATGCTGTATCTAAATTTACTCTGTTTGTAGCATTTGCAGGGAAAGGGTAACTATCTCCACCTGTATATAAAAAGTTTAATGTTACCAATTTAAATGTTCTTAAAGTATCGCCATGTAATACACCATTTCTTACAATGGTATCCAAGCGGTTTCCAACAGAATCGGTAATAACCAATGATAAAATTTTATTTCCTGTTGCTCTTGTAGTATCGTAGCTAAATTGCATACCACCTACTTGCGGGAACTGACCTGGAGTGGCATTTGGTAACGTAGCAGCTATACCATGTTCCATAATTCTTTTTAATCCAGCAGCATTCACCGAACCAATAACTAAGCCATTATTAAAACGCAAAGAGTTTTCTATATCCAATTGCGATATATCACCACGCACTTTTCCTGCTGTTGGGTTTGCTAAAGTATTTTCAAGTATGGTGTTAGAACCAACTGCATTTACAAAACCAATTGCTGAGCGAATACCGCCACCATTTTTAATTGATATTCTTACTTGGTTGTCATATTGACGGGCGTACCATAAATTAGCATCTGATGTTAAGTTTCCAAAGTTGGTTTCTTCTGTTCTTACAAAGTTTCTACGACCTTCTAAAAACACATTTGATTTACCAAATTTATTACCATCTTTAGCTATAATTACGCTATTCACAGCATTACAAATAGTTCTTACATCTGCACCTTTTGTACCAACTGCAAAAGCTGCATTGTAATTATCCCAAAGAGAAGTTACGGTTAAAGAGTCACTTGCGTAAACACCATTAATAGTTGAATCTAGTAAATTAGGTAACAACACACCTGCGCTGTCAAAGTCGCATACAAAACGACCAACGTATTTCCACTCACTTGAGTTATTTAAAATAACCATTGGTTGAGCTGTTAAACTTGTAGTTCTTATCGGATATTGCTCAGTTCTTACATTTCCAGCAATTAATCTATCGTTCCCATCTGCCGTTATTGCATGGTTACCACCAGAGATGATGATATCAACATTTCTTAATAATGGAGCCAATGCTTTTTCGTTAGCAATTTGTTGCAAATGCGCTAATAAGATAATTTTGTTTACACCTTCTTTAGCAATTAAAGAGTCAACTACTGGTTGAATAATTGCAGCCAATGCTGGCATATCATCAACTTGTGGTCCAGTCACTGTGGTTAAGCCAGGCGATGAAATTTTTGCCAATACTTGTGTAGTAGCTCCAACTATACCAATTTTTTCGCCATTGCGCTCAATAATTACTGATGGCGCAAGACCACGTTTTTGGTTATTATTTGTAATGGTTGGAGATGTTTTAAATGCGGTATCTCTTAAAATTTGGTTGGTGTATAAATAACTAAGATTAGCATCCGCACTAAAGTTTAAGTTGCAACTTACATAAGGAAACTGAGCACCAATCCAACGTTTATCAGCACCACTATTTCTAATGTCAACACCAATTTGACCGTTTAAATCTGAAGTTCCTAAATCAAACTCATGGTTTCCAAGTGCAGAGGCATTGAAACCAATGATATTCATAATGGCGATGTCCGCACGGCCAATTGCTGCACGTAATGCTTGTGTTCCACTATAGTACCTGGCCGAAGTACTGCGCAAAGGTGTTTGCAACGAAGGATCTTCACCTGATGACAAAAATGGACCAGGTAATGTATTGTCACCTGATGATAATATTAAGGTATTTACATGTTGGTCTTCCAATTTATCTACGATAGCAGCATAATTTGGCGCATCAACAACAGCAGCTAAACCACTTTCCATATCACCTGAATGCAAAATTTGCATTTGGTATGCACTACCTGTGTTACGTGTGTTTAATTGGATGATGGCAACTGTACCACTCGTTTCGTTTGAAACCAATAATAAATTTTTTCCATTCGGGCTTTGATTAGCTGGTATAAATGTTAAGCCTTCAGGAGCTAAATCACCTACTGTTGCTAAATTGGCTAAGCTCGGTGTAACAGAGAAATTACGTGTGTTAATATAATTTACATAATAAGGTGCATTTGGATTGGTAATATTATATACCATAACACCACCAATTCTTTCCAAACCAATAAATGCGTAAGTTGAATCTAGAATTTTACCAACAGTTATTGCTTCTGGCTCAGGACCTTTATCATCACTTCTATTCTTGAAGGTGTTGTTTGTACTACTTACATTAAAAGATGTAGGGAATAATGCTGCAGTTCTTTGTTCAAGCTCATCTTTGCTATCCCAAACCAAAGCACCTGTTGTTCCATTCCATACTGAAAATGAACGAGCTCCGTAGGCGAAAATACTATCAAATTTCCCATCATTATTAAAATCACCAAAACGATTGGTTACGTTTAATCTACCTAATGCTGTGTTTGCTTTTAAAGCAGCAACAGCAGAGGCACCCCCAAATTTAACGGTATCCAATACATAACTTGAATTGCCAAATCTAACTTCCTCGTTATTGGCTGTTCCCCAATCTGCACGAGCATCTCCTTCGTTTGCTGTAACCAAATAAGTAGTTGAACCAGATCTGAAACTGCTTATAGCATCAGGCTGGTACATGCCAAATACTGGGTAATTAGCAAAATTAATTGTTCCACCTTGGTCAGACGCATCTAATTTATTTTCTGGTAAACTATAATTTTTAAATCCTAATGCTATTAAACGAGTAACTGTTGCAGAAGCAATGTTTACTTCAGCAATACAATTGTTTTCTTGGCAAGTAACCCAAGCTGTTGCGTTATCGTCAGAGATTGTAATATATTCTGGCTCTAAGTCTTCTGCAATGGTTGAGTTACGTAAAAATGTTCCGCTATCTGTTTGGATTCGACCAGTTATTTTAATTTTAGGGTCAATGGCTGTTCCGTTGAAAGAAGTAAAACCTGCTGTTTGTACACTTGCTTGCGTTAAGCCTACCGCACCACCTGAAACATCAATAATACTTATCGAACCTTCACGATCTATTGTGTAATTATCATTTGGCTCTCCTTCGTTTGCTACCAATACTTTTAAACCGTTTGGTGTAAAAGTTACCATGTCTGGCAATGCACCAACCTTTACTTTTGAAATAAAAGCAAGCGTATTGGCATTAAAGAAAACAATGCTACCATTGGCAGTTTTTCCCATTGAATCAATTACTGCCACTGCTACTAAATCGTTGCTTACAGCTACTGACGTTAAATCAATTCCATAAGGTTTAATAGAGATTGAAGCAACCTGAACCGGTGAGTTTGGGTTAGCTAAACTTACCACTTTCAGTGAAGTATCTGGACCATTGGTCACAAACATTTGCTTGCTTTTTGGGTGATAAGCATTGATTTCTGCGGACGCTTTGTCGTATAGTCCTGTTGAATAGCGCCCTATAAACACTGGGTTAATCTGCGCTTGCGATAATGTACCTATTAATGCTAATAATAGCGTACACATTAATTTGTAAATTGGTTTGTTCATATTTTTTGCTGATAATGAATTGCAAAAAGAGTGTTTTGATAAAATGGAATAGTTAACTGTATATTACTAAAAGATTAATAAATTCTATTTTTACATCTGTTCGGTAATATTAAATTAATATTAAAAGGGTTTAATTCCCCAAATATTTAAATACAAACAATAATTTTACAATTGCTCGTTTTTTTTGGTGCAATTTTAATAAAACATATTTCTATTGTTAAAATAATGAAATTACAGAAATGCATTTTATTTTTAAATGACTCACATCATGCTTGTATTTGAAACTAATTTTTACATTTGAATTATGAAAAAAAGGGTATATGCAATCGTTTTAATTTCAATACTTGCCAACTGTAAAAATAAGGTTGAAAAAGTAAAACCAATATTACAGGATATTACTGAATCGGTATACGCATCGGGAACTATAAAAGCCGAAAATCAGTATCAGGTTTATGCTACCGTTAGTGGTATTATCAATCAAATATTTGTAACTGAAGGAAGCTTGATAAAAACAAATTCGCCTTTATTGGCTGTGCAAAATGAAACATCAAAACTGAACTCAGAAAATGCACAACTGGCAGCAGGTTTCAACGATTTTACTGCCAACCAAAGCAAACTAAATGATTTAAAAAACGCGGTAGATTTAGCTAAAATTAAATACTTAACCGATTCGTCATTGTTTGTTCGTCAGCAAAATTTATGGAAACAACAAGTAGGTTCACAAAACGATTTAGACCAACGCGCTTTGGTTTATCAAAATTCAAAAACAACTTATTTGTCGGCAATTATTAAATTACAAGATTTAAAACGTCAACTTCAATTTTTATCGCAACAAGCGCAAAAAAACTTAAGCATTGCCCAAAAACAATTGAACGATTTTGTAGTAAAAAGTGAAATTGATGGAAAGGTTTACAGCATTTTAAAAGAAAAAGGCGAAATGGTAAATACCCAAACCCCTTTAGCAATAATAGGCGATGCCAATAATTTTATAATAGAATTACAAATTGATGAATACGATATTACAAAAATACAAATTGGTCAATTGGTGTTAGTTTCGCTCGATAGTTATAAAGGAAAAGCTTTTGAGGCAACGGTAAGTAAAATAAACCCAATTATGAACGAACGTACCAAGTCATTTATGGTAGAAGCAACCTTTACCAATAAACCTCCAACATTGTATCCAAATTTATCTGCCGAAGCCAATATAATAATTCAAACAAAAAAAAATGCAATTACTTTACCTCGCAATGTGGTTAGTGATGATGGATTTGTAACTAAAGCAAATGGTGATAAAATAGCTGTAAAAACTGGTTTGAAAGATTATAAAAAAATTGAAATTTTAAGTGGTGTTTCCATAAGCGATGAAATAATTGTTCCTGCCAAATGAACATTAAACTGATTATGACTATTGCTAAGTCGTTATTGTTAGCACGTTGGAAACAAACGCTGGTAGCGGCTGTAGGCGTTACTTTTAGCATTACTATGTTTATTACATTACTTGGTTTTATGAGCGGGTTAAACGATTTACTTGATGGATTAATATTAAACCGAACACCTCATATAAAATTGTTTAATGAAATTAAAGCCAGCAAAGAACAACCAATTGATTTATCGGATAAATTTAAAGGCAGTTATCATTTTATACATTCTATAAAACCAAGTAATGCAAGACAAGAAATTTATAATAATGGTGCAATTTTAAAAACACTAAAAAATGATAATAGGGTTAAAGGTATTGCTCCAAAAATAGTAGCACAAGTATTTTATAATGTGGGTGCAATTGATGTAACAGGAGTTATTAATGGCATAGATGTAGAGGCAGAAAACACATTGTTTTTTTTTAAAGATTATGTAACCAAAGGAATCTATATTAATTTACTAAATGTACCCAATAGCATTATTTTAGGTAAGGGTGTTGCCGATAAAATGTTGGCTAATATTGGCGATGTAGTTCAAGTTACTACTCCAAAAGGGGATAGAATTCAACTAAAAGTTGTTGGTTTTTTTCAATCAGGATTACAAGAGTTAGATAAAGTTCAAAGCTATGCATCGTTGGCTACCACTCAAAAATTATTAGGTAAATCAAATAACTATATTACCGATATTCAAATAAAATTAAATGACATAACAAAAGCACCTGCAATTGCAATGGAATATGCTAAAACTTTTGAAATAGATGCTGAAGATATTCAAACAGCCAACTCACAATTTGAAACTGGGAGTTCAGTAAGAACTTTAATTTCGTACGCGGTTGGAATTACTTTACTTATTGTGGCAGGTTTTGGAATTTATAATATTTTAAATATGATGATTTTTGAAAAAATGGATTCAATTGCCATTTTAAAAGCTACTGGTTTTTCGGGTAAAGATGTAAATGCAATTTTTTTGATAATAGCTTTAAGTATTGGTTTTTTTGGCGGCTTATTTGGGCTTTTATTTGGTTTTGGATTGTCATCTATTATTGATCAAATTCCTTTTAATACAGCTGCATTGCCCACCATTAAAACTTATCCTATCAATTACAATCCAAAGTTTTATACTGTAGGGATTACCTTTTCGTTAATAACCACTTATTTTGCAGGTTTGTTTCCAGCACGTAAGGCCAGTAAAATAGATCCAGTAGTAATTATAAGAGGAAAATAAAATGAGCCAAATAATACTACAAGCAAAAGGAATTAATAAAAGCTTTCACGATCCTATAACTATTCAGATTTTGAAAGATATTGATTTTACTATAAACAAAGGTGAGTTTGTTTCAATTATTGGCAAATCAGGTTGTGGCAAATCAACTTTGCTTTACATTTTATCTACAATGGATACCGATTTTGAAGGGGAATTATTGATTGATGGAGAAAGTACAAAAAATAAAAAAGAAGGGCAATTGGCTTTAATTAGAAATGAAAAAATTGGTTTTGTTTTTCAGTTTCATTATTTGTTAAATGAATTTAATGTGCTGCGTAATGTAATGTTGCCTGGGTTAAAATTAGGTAAATATTCAGAAAAAGAAATGGAACATCGAGCAATGGAAAAGCTAAAAATATTAGGCATAGAAAGTGAAGCACTAAAACCAGCAAATCAGCTTTCGGGTGGACAAAAACAAAGAGTTGCCATTGCCCGTGCACTCATAAATGACCCACTTATAATTATGGGCGATGAACCAACAGGAAATTTAGATAAAAAGAACAGCAATATTGTATTCGATATTTTTAAAGAATTGGCGCATGAATTTAAACAAACATTATTAATAGTAACCCACGACAATGAATTTGCTAAAAGCACCGATAGGATTATAGAAATGGAAGATGGACGGATAATTAAATTTTAAATTTTGAATGTTGGATTTTGAATGATGAATTGCAAATTATGAATTATGAATGTTGAATGTTGTTCCGATGTATCGAGAATGAATGTTTAATTTTATACTTTATACTTCATACCTTATAATTCAAACTAAGAACTATGTACTAAAAATTAAAAAAATGAAAACAATAAAAGGAATGGATTTTTCAAATGGAAAATTATCGAATTTGGAGTACGATACGGAAATATTTGAAGATTGTAATTTCTCCAAAGCTGATTTATCGGGAGTTGCCTTTATTGATTGTACTTTTAAAACCTGCGATATGAGTTTGGTTAAGGTAAATAATACATCATTTAATAATGCCAAGTTCATAAACTGTAAGTTGTTAGGTATTGATTTTAGTAGGTGTAAAGATTTTTTATTATCGTTTAGTTTCGACAATAGCATATTAGATTTTGCTTCATTTTACCAAAAGAAAATAAAGAAAACTTTATTTAATAATTGCAGTATTAAAGAAGTTGATTTTACTGAAACCGATTTAACAGAATCGAAGTTTATTGAATGTGACTTAACCCTAGCAGTATTTGAAAATAGTAATATTGAAAAAGTTGATTTTACAAAAGCATATAATTTTGGAATTGACTTGGAAGTAAATAAGGTAAAAAATGCTAAGTTTTCTTCAAATGGATTGTCAGGTTTATTGTTAAAATACCCAATTATTATTGATTAAAAACAGCTATAGCCTTATTATTTAAATATAAATATTTTTAGATTGGTAAGGTCGTTTTTATTATTATACTTTGTAGTACATAATTAATTATTGCATAGCAATATGAAGCATCATTATCAAAGTATGCAATCCCCACATTTAATTATTATTGGCGGTGGATTTGCAGGGTTAGAATTAATTAAAAAATTAAATAACAAACCCATCAAAGTAACTGTTCTTGATAAAAATAATTATTTTAATTTTCAACCTTTAATGTATCAAGTGGCTTCGGGTGGTTTGGGTCCCGATGCCATAGCTTATCCATTAAGAAAGATAATAGGCAATATGCCAAATGTGGCTTTTAGAATGGCTGAAGTAAAAGAAATTAATACTACGCAAAATGAAGTGATTACTAATATTGGCAATTTTAATTACGATTATTTATGTATAGCCACAGGTGCACAAACTAATTTTTTTGGGAATGCAGAATTGGAGAAACATTGCATGCAATTGAAATCAATTCCCGATGCATTGGATTTGCGAAGCGATATTTTGCAAGAGTTTGAAAAAGCATTGAGCGAAAGTAAAACGGGTGATATTGAAAGATATTTAAACTTTGTAATAGTTGGTGGAGGACCAACTGGAGTGGAAACGGCAGGCTCGTTAGCTGAAATAAAAAAGAATGTAATTCCTGCTGACTACAAAGAGTTAGATGTAAACAAAATGCAGTTACATTTAATTGAAGCTGCACCTAGAATATTGGCTGCTATGAGTGAAATTTCATCAAAAAAGGCGCAACAGTTTCTAGAAGAATTAGGAGTTCATGTTCAAACCAATACTGCTGTTCAAACTTACAATGCTGAAACAGGAAATTTAACTTTGAGCAATGGACAGATTTTAAAAACTGATACCGTAATTTGGAGTGCAGGTGTAAAAGGCAAAACAATACCTGGTATTCCCGCTGATTTAGTGGAACGTGGTAATAGATACAAAGTAGATGAGTTTAACAAAATTGAAACATTAAATAATGTATTTGCTATTGGCGATATTGCCTACATGACTTCCGATGGGGCTTTTCCAAACGGACATCCAATGGTAGGAACTGTTGCACAACAACAAGGTAAATTATTGGGAAATAATTTATTAAAAATAATAACTAACCAACAACCAAAACCTTATAAATACTTTAACCTAGGCAGCATGGCTACTATTGGAAGACACAAAGCGGTATTCGAAATTTTTGGAATTAAAATGCAAGGTTACATTGCTTGGTTAGGTTGGATGTTTATTCACTTAATGTTATTGGTTGGTTTTAGAAATAGATTAGTTGTTTTTTTTAATTGGATGTGGAATTATGTAAGCTATCAAAGGGCAATACGAATAATTACTAGGCCTTTTGTAAATACCAAATAAAAATATTTATTTTTCTATTCCCCAATTTTCTTTTTCGTTAATACTCCAAAGGCTAGGAAAAAATTTACGTTGTTGAAACTGCGGGTGTAAATACTTTTTCCAATCCGAACCTCCTGTTGCTTGTTGGTTTTCATTTTTACTATCTAAATAATGCTTTGCGGTACTTAAATGAACCATTGGCCAAACAACATTGTATAAATTATCAAACTCTTTTAATAAGTTAATTAAGGGTGTAGATTTTTCATTTAATTCATTCAATCTATCAGCAATGGTTTTTCCTTTTAAACTAGTTGCTAAACCTATAAATTGATTTAAATATTTTTCTTCAAACAAACTTAATGTCAAAGTTTTTGCGCCAGTTTTTCTATTTAACCCAGCATCTTTCCAATATATGTGTTCAAAATAATCAGTTATTGAAGGGTTTTCAATGGCTTTTAATCTTTCTTTTCCTGCCTCGTTTATTAAGTTTTCTAAACCTGTACAATGTATTTCAATATAACGAAATTGCGCACTTTGAAATCCACTTGCTGGTGCCAATGTAGCCCTAAAAGTATTGTAGTCATCATAATCCATTCCTACTTTCATTATATCAAATGAATTAACTAACATTTGTGTGTAACGGATTATTCTATCAAACTTATTTAATAAAAATTCCTCTGTAAAAATGGGTTCTTGCGTTACTTGTTTTATTTCATGTAATGTTAATTTCAAAAACAACTCGGTTACCTGATGATACATAATAAAAATTTCTTCATCTTTAAAGTTTGTTCTTGGTTTTTGTAACGATAACAAGGTATCAACTTCTATGTAATCCCAATAATTAATTGGTTTTGCATGCAATAAACCTTTTAAATAGGTTTCAGGATTTTCGCCCAAAGAAATGTATTTTTCTGAAATTTGGTCTGTAATAGATGAAGTGCTCATAAATAAATTCAATTTTAAAAAGCGAATTTGAGTTTTGTATAACTTAAATTTTATGACTCAGGTCAATGTAAATAAGAATAAAATTTTTAAAATTCAACTAAACACTTCGAAATATGGAGTGCAGCGTCCTGAAAATGGTTGACTAATTTAAGAGTTATTCACTCTGTTGGCAATAATACCTATTTTTTATTTTATAAAATAATGTTGACTTTCGAATTTCCTTTTAAACGGAATTGGGCTCTGACATGGGGATGTCAACCCAACAGGG
>CAMCEM010000025.1 GCA_945873755.1 Chitinophaga pinensis
CTGACTAATTTTTGGTTAAATAAAATTACCTCTTCTTCAATAATTTTGATAGCATCAATGTAATCAATTTTTAAATGATCAGCAATTAAAGTAGCTAATAATCCATCATTTAAATTTAATTTTGAATTAAAGGTAATGTGCTTATATGGAGGTTTAATAGTTTGGGAAATAGGATCAATGCTTGCACTTTGTTGGTGTGCCAAAAAACCTCCTAAACTAGGAACAACTACACAATTATGATTGTGTAATAAACTCTTGACCAATGACCAAATATTAATTTCAGAATACATTTTTTACTCTTTTTTAAAAACTACTATGTCGCAATTTAACTATTTATAATCAAGCAATCAACAATTTGTTTAAAAAATGTTGTAATTACTTTTACAATATTAAAAATTAGTGCATTAAAAACTTAGGATAGTTTAAGTTTTGCAAACTTTAAAACAATCATTTTTTTTCCAAATTGCTCAAACTCAATTTCTGCTTTTTTACCTTCACCTACACCTTCTAAATTAATTACAATTCCAAAACCAAATCGTTGATGTTCAACTTTTTGTTGAATTTGAATGTTTTTTGTATCGTCACCAATAAAGTTTGGATCTATTGGAGGTGGTGCTTCGGTTGCAGATTTGGTTGGAGTATTAAATCGTTGACCAACCGAAGATGTATTTGATTTAGCATTTGGAGATAATGATTTCCCAAAACGAGATGGCGGAGCAGTTGTTTTAATTTGAGAATATATATCTTGATTTCCTTTACTAAATATTGCATCCATTTGTAAATATTGTGGATCTAACTCACTTAAAAACCTACTTGGTTCAGCATTATTTATATTCCCAAACTTAAACCTACTGGTAGCAAACGAAAGAGTTAGTTTTTTCATAGCTCTGGTTATTGCTACATAAAATAATCTTCTTTCTTCCTCTAATTCTTGTCGGCTATTTAACGAAAGTTGCGATGGAAATAAATTTTCCTCCAAGCCAACTATAAATACATGCATAAATTCCAATCCTTTAGAGGCATGAATGGTCATCATAGTTACTTTGTCATTGTCTGCTGGGTCTTCATTATCGGCATTGGTTAGCAAAGCAATGTCTGACATATATTCTTCTAATATCCCGTATTTCTGCACTCCATCTTCATCTACACTTTCATCAATACTAAATTCTTTTAATCCGTTTAGCAACTCTTCCATATTTTCATAACGTGCTATCCCTTCTACCGTTTTATCTTCGTACAACGATTTTAGTAAACCCGTTTGTTTGGCTACATGCATGGCCACATCGTATGCTGGACGCTTAAGCATGGTTTGAAAACTTCTAATCATTAACACAAAATCGCCTAACACTTCGTAACCTTTAATTCCAAACTCGCGCGCCCTTTCCAATGTTTCAAATAAACTTATGTTTTGCTCATCGGCCACAACAGTTATTTTATCTAAAGTAGTTTTCCCAATGCCCCTTGTTGGATAATTAATTACTCTTTTTAAAGCCTCTTCATCGTTGGTATTTAGCACCAATCTTAAATAAGCTAAAATATCTTTAATTTCTTTTCTTTGGTAAAAACTTAACCCACCGTAAATGCGATAAGGAATATTCATTTTACGCAAAGCTTCTTCAAGCGATCGGCTTTGTGCGTTGGTTCTATATAAAATGGCAAAATCTTTATTGGCCACATGGGCATTCATTTTTTCTTGGAAAATAGCACTTGCAACCATTTTTCCTTCTTCATTATCGGTTAATGCCCTAAGTACTTTTATTTTTTCACCTAAATCGTTTGTGGTAAATACTTTTTTAGGAATTTGATCTTTATTTAATTTAATTAAACCACCTGCTGCCTCCACAATGGTTTGCGAACTGCGGTAATTTTGTTCTAATTTAAATGTTTTTACATCACTAAAATCGCGTTGAAAACCTAAAATATTAGCAATAGTTGCTCCTCTAAAAGCATAAATACTTTGTGCATCATCGCCAACAACAGCAATGTTTTGATGCACTGCGGCTAGCTTTTTTATAATGGCATATTGCGCTTGGTTGGTATCCTGAAACTCATCAACCATAATGTATTTAAACTGGTGTTGGTATTTGTGTAAAATATCGGCATGGTTTCTAAAAAGTTCAAATGTTTTTAAAAGCAAATCATCAAAATCCATAGCGCTTGCTTTAAAACAACGGTCTTGATAGGTTTGAAATATTTTACCAAACAAAGGTCTGCCACTGCTTTCGTCAAACGAAGTATTTTCATCGTTGGCCATATATTCGCGGGCATTTACTAAAGCATTTTTAGCAGCCGAAATTCTATTTAAAAGCCCAGCAGGTTTGTATAATTTTTCATCAAGGTTAAGTTCTTTAACTATCGATTTTAATAAACTTTTAGCATCATCGGTATCGTAAATAGTAAAGTTGCGAGGGTAGCCAATACGTTCGCTTTCTACTCGTAATATTCTTGCAAAAATACTATGAAATGTTCCCATCCAAAGGTTTCGGGCTTCGTTACCAACTACTGAATGTATGCGCTCGCGCATTTCTTTGCTTGCTTTATTGGTAAACGTTAACGATAATATATTAAAAGCATCAACACCTTTTTTTAAAATATGTGCTACTCGGTAAGTAAGCACCCTTGTTTTACCCGAACCCGCACCAGCTACTATCATTACTGGACCTTCAGTATTTTCTACTGCATCGCGCTGACTAGGGTTTAATAAACTTAAATAATCCACGGTTGCAAAATAAGGTATAATAATAGGCTATTTTCAACATGTTATTAGCAATTGGCTAATGGCTGCTAGCAACTGGCTGCTGGCTGCTGGCTTCTTGTGAATATCCAACTAAAAATAAAGCGCTTCGCTAATGCAGCCAATTAAGGGTATTACTTTAACTTGATAAAATATTTTTCATTATTCTTCGTTTTGTAGATAATTTATCTTTTATTCAAACAATTTAATTAACCTAAACCATGAGAATTACCAGCGCTTTATTTTTATTATTTTTAGCTTTTTTAATAGGTTGTTCAGAAAATGCTCCTAAACAAACTGAAGCAACCGAAAATGTATTTAATACTCAAAATTTGCCTACCCAAGTTTTTGAAATCACCAACCAAAACGACACCTTTATTACAGGTAAAAACGGAACTAAAATTAGCATTCCTAAAAATAGTTTTGTAGATAAAAACGGGAATGCTGTTAAAGATAAAATAAACTTTGAACTAAAAGAGGCATTAACTTTAGTAGATATGATTATGGGAAATTTAACCACTTTAAGCGATGGTAAAATATTACAAACTGGTGGAATGATTTATACCAATGCTAATGCAAATGGCGAAAATGTGTTTATAGCCAAGGATAAAGCTTTGCAAATATCGGTTCCAGCCAACAATAAAAACGATAGCATGTTGATATTTGAAGGAGAAGTTAATCCTGAAAACCAAAGCATCAATTGGGTGAATCCAAAAGATATTATTGAGAAAATTAAACCAACTGAAGTTTCAAAAACCATTAGCCGCCCTATTTTTGATGAACATAAAAACATGGAATTTCCATTATTAGAAGTACCCAAAAAACCAATTGAAATTACTTATGAAAGTGAAAGAATTTTAAGCATTGATTTTGAAACAAAAAATATGTTACCAGAATTACAACATTATCAAAATGTAAAATTTAAAGTAAGTGAAAAAAGTATTTATAATCCAGAGGAAGCTAATAAAACTTGGTATGATGTAAAACTTGAAAAAACAAATGAAGAAGGTCTATATAAAGTAATTTTTAAAGGGGTGGACAAAGGAAAAATGATAGAACAAAGCTATTTTGTTTCACCCGCTTTTGAAGGCAATGATTACAAAAAAGCATTGGCTTTGTATGATCAAAAATTTAGGCAATACGAAAAGAAAAAGAAGGAGATAGCTGAACAAGAAAAACGCGCTATAGAAGAATTGGAAAAATTGGAGAAAAATAGAAAAATAACATTGCAAAAAAACTTTGAAATTCAACAAAAAAACGATGCTAAAAAGTTAAAAGAAACTAACAAAACTAAGGAGCAAAGAAACTCCAATTATAGATTTAGTATTCTAGCATTGGGTTGGGTAAATATAGATAAGCCTATAAATAATACGAAACCAGCTTTTTTATTTATTAAAATTCCTGATGAATTTAAAATGGGTACTTTCAATATAAAATTGATTTTTAAAAGCCGGGATATCATTTTACCGGGATTCAAAAAAAAGGATGGCACTTACGGATTTTCAAATAACGATCCTGAACCAATCAACTTACCAATTGGCGAAGAGGCAATTATTTTTGCAACCACTTACCGAAACAATATTCCCTATTTTGCATTTCAAAAAATTATTATTGCTCCAAAACAAAATATCAACTTAAGTTTGAAAGAAACCACTAAACTAAAGCTAGAAGCATACTTAAAAGAAAATATTTAAACAGATTTTAGTTTGTAATAAATGTTATTTAATATACTTGCATTTAAATTTTAAGACCGATAAATATTGCCACAACTATTTAATAATAAATATAGAATACCCTCTGCACGTTTGCAAAATTGGAATTATGCAAATGAGGCAATGTATTTTGTAACCATTTGTACAAAAAACAGGGAAAATTATTTCGGTGAAATTGTTAATACCAATAACGATAGAGACGCCATTAACGATAGAGATGCCATGCATGGCGATGGTAGATACGACATGCATGGCGTATCTACAAATGCCATTTTGCAACCAACCGATATAGGGAAAATTGCCCATATTGAATGGTATAAATCCATCGAAATGAGACCAGATATGAATTTAGAATTTGGCGAATTTGTGGTAATGCCCAATCATATTCATGGAATCATTATGATTGGGGCAAATAAATTTAATACACCATTGGAAAATAGAGACGCCATGCATGGCGTCTCTACAAATACCAACGAATTTAAAAATAAATTTGCCCCTCAATCCAAAAACCTATCATCAATCATTCGTGGTTTTAAATCTGCGGTAACAACATACGCTAGAAAAAATTCTATAGAATTTGGTTGGCAAACACGATTCCACGACCACATAATTCGTTCAAATGATGATTACCATCGAATTTCAAATTACATTATAAACAACCCATGTAAATGGAAACAAGATAATTTTTTTAACGTATAACGGTAGAGACGCCATGCGTAGGTAGAGACGCCATGCGTAGGTAGAGATGCCATGCGTAGGTAGAGACGCCATGCATGGCGTCTCTACCTACGCATAATTTTAGAGATGCATGGCGTCTCTACAAACATTCAAATCATAATCCATCCTCTACCAACCAATGCATAATTTGTTTATCATCACTTGCTGTTAAAATTTCAGTATCAGTTAGCCAAAGTATTTTATTGATGGAAGTTACGTGTGCTTCGTTTCGAGCTTTGTCTATTACTTTCAAAAGTTCAAAGGTTTCAGCATCCCATATTTTAAGAGTTTTATCCATACTGGCCGTTGCAAATAAACTTCCAGTTGGGTTAAATTGAACTGAGTTTATATGCAAATTATGTGCTGGTACATCTTTTATTAATTCGTAATTATTTTCAGCATTGTAAAATTTTAAAAACACATCGCGACCACCACTTAATAAATGTTTGTTTTGGTTACAATAACTTAAAGTAAAAACCGAATTAACATGAAAATTTAATGTTTGTATTAATTCGAAAGTAGTAAGATTATAAATGCGAATACTGTGATCGGAAAAGCCAACTGCTATGTGGCCTAATACAGGATTAATGGCTATTGTTCTTGCACTTTTATTACTTGCATGAATGGTTTTAATTAAAGTAAAATCATTGCTATTAAATATATTTATTTTACCATCACCTCCTGCTGTAATTACAGTATTGTTATGTAATTTAATATCAAAAATTCCAAGCGTGTGTGCTTCAATGTTTTTTATTTCTTTGTTGTTTGTTAAATCAACTACATGTAAGTTGCCTTGAGCAGAACCAATTAACAGCAGTTTACTATTTGGTAAAAGTAAAAAACTATAAACAGGCCGTGGTACCTGACAGATTAACTTTCCGTCCATTTTATCTACTAAATTCCATTCCACCACATAACCTTCGCCAGCTCCTGAATAAAAAGCATTGTTATTTAAAGAGGTTGATAAAGCGTAAATACAATCTTTATGGCCAGTAAACTGATTTAGTTTTGATATTTTAATTTTTTTTAACATGTATTTTTTAAAACTGTATTTATATTGCAAAGCAACAATAATTATTTAACTAAACTCAATTTTGCCAATTATTTCTATACAAAATATTAGTTCGGATGTAACTTTGGGTTTATGGAAAGTAACTGAAACCAAAGCAGATTTTGTTAATTTGCTTGGTAGTCATTTAATTGATAAATCAAAGCCCAATAATCCTGCAGAAAATGTAGGTATACATTGGTTTGCAAGCAGGGTATTATTGCAAAATTTATTTGATGCTAACCGCATTGAAATTCATAAAAATGAAAACAATAAACCAACTTTATTTATTGACCATGAAAAATATTTTATAAGCATTTCTCATTCGTATGAGTATGTAGGAATAATGTTTAGCAAAACCCATGAAATAGGTTTTGATATTGAAAAAATTGACGATAGAATACACAGGGTTTCGCATAAATTTTTAAATGAAAACGAACAAAAATTTGCTGAAAGTAAATTAAGTAAAACCCTTATTTGGAGTGCAAAAGAAAGTGTATATAAATGGTACGGAAAAAAGGAATTAGATTTTAAAGACAACATGGAAATGTTTGAATTTAAAGAAAATACAGAAGGTGAATTTAAAAGTTTACTTAACAAAAATGATTTTACAAAAGAACTAGTAATGCATTATTTTTTAATTGAAAACTATGTTTTTACTTATTGCTTTTAACAATGAAGTATTAATTATAAATGATAAAAAAAATTGAACTAAATATGAAAATAGAACATATAGGCATAGCTGTAAAAAATGCAGAAGTAAGTACACAATTATTTAATACACTCTTTAACACTACACCTTATAAAGAGGAAGAAGTGTTGAGCGAAAATGTAAAAACAATTTTTTACAAAACTGGCGAAACAAAAGTGGAGCTTTTACAAGCCACTAATAGTGAAAGCGCAATAGCTAAGTTTATAGATAAAAAAGGTGAAGGCATGCACCATATTGCTTTTGCAGTGGAAGATATTTATGCTGAAATTACTCGATTAAAAGCAGCAGGTTTTGTGTTTGTAAATGAAACACCAAAGCAAGGTGCAGATAATAAATTAATAGTTTTTTTGCATCCAAAAAGTAGTAATGGTGTGCTTTTGGAACTGTGTCAGGATATAAAATAAAAAAGGCTAATTTTTCAATTAGCCTTTTTTATATAAACCTACTCTTCAGTAGCTTTATCAATTGGGGTATCTTTCTTCTTTCTCTCTTTCTTTTTTATAGTGGTAATTTTCAACTCATCAGGGTTTGCTACTTTATCGTAATCCACTTCAATGGTTTCTCCCTCACCGGTTTGTTGTAAAAGCAATTGTTCTGCAATTCCATCTTCCACATATTTTTGAATTGTTCTAGCCAATGGCCGTGCGCCTAAATCAGCATCAAATCCTTTATCTGCCAAAAACTCTTTAGCAGTACTAGTAATGCTAAATTTAAATCCTAATTCTTCAATTCTAACAACCAATTTAGCTAAGTTTATATCTAAAATTTTATTGATTGATTCTTTATCTAACGAATTAAAAACAATTACATCATCTACCCTATTTAAAAACTCTGGTGAGAAAAAACGTTTCAAAGCATTTTCAATAACAATTTTCGAATCTTTTGAAGCATTTGCATCTTTACTTGGCGTACCAAATCCTACACCAGCGCCAAAATCTTTTATTTGTCGGCTTCCAATGTTTGATGTCATTATTAAAATTGTATTTCTAAAATCAATTTTTCTGCCTAAACTATCAGTTAAAAAACCTTCATCTAAAACCTGTAATAAAATATTAAATACATCAGGATGTGCTTTTTCAACTTCATCGAGTAAAACAACTGCGTAAGGTTTTCTTCTTATTTTTTCAGTTAATTGTCCACCTTCTTCGTAACCAATATATCCCGGAGGCGCTCCTACTAATCTGCTTACTGCAAATTTTTCCATGTATTCGCTCATGTCAATTCTTATCATGGCATCATCAGTATCAAACAAATATCTTGCTAATACTTTTACCATTTCAGTTTTTCCAACTCCTGTAGGACCTAAGAAAATAAATGAACCAATTGGCTTATTTGGATTCTTTAATCCTGAACGACTTCTTTGAACAGCTTTTGCTAGTTTTTTTATTGCTTCATTTTGTCCAATAACTTTTCCGTTTAACTCTTCGCCCATTTTTAGCAAACGTTCGCCTTCGCTTTGTGCAATTCGTTTTACTGGAATTCCTGTCATCATGGCAATAACTTCTGCTACATCATCTTCACCAACTACATATCGTTGCAATTTCGATTCTTCTTCCCACTTGGCTTTTTCGGTTTCCAGTTGTTCTAATAAATGCTTTTCTTTATCGCGAAGCTTAGCTGCTTCTTCGTATTTTTGGCTTTTTACAACTTGATTTTTTTCTACTTTTATATCTTCAACTTGTTTTTCCAGTTCGGTTACAGCATTTGGCACATGTATATTGCTTAAATGCACCCTTGCTCCTACTTCATCCAACACATCAATTGCTTTATCGGGCAAATGTCTATCAACCATATAACGAGTGCTCATACTTACACAAGCAGCAATTGCTTCTTTGTTATAAGTAACACTGTGATGGGCTTCGTATTTGTCTTTAATATTGGTTAAAATTTGAATACTTTCCTCAGGTGTTGCAGGCTCAACCATCACTATTTGAAACCTGCGTTCCAATGCACCATCTTTTTCGATATATTGGCGGTATTCATTTAATGTAGTTGCACCAATACATTGAATTTCGCCTCTTGCCAATGCAGGTTTAAACATATTTGAAGCATCTAAACTTCCGCTTGCTCCTCCTGCGCCAACAATGGTATGAATTTCATCAATAAATAAAATTACGTCCGAACTTTTCTCCAATTCATTCATAACCGCTTTCATGCGTTCTTCAAACTGTCCGCGGTATTTTGTACCCGCTACTAAGCTTGCCATATCAAGCATTACTACTCTTTTATTAAATAAAATTCTACTTACTTTTCTTTGAATAATTCTGAGTGCTAAGCCTTCTGCAATGGCAGTTTTTCCTACTCCGGGTTCGCCAATTAATACTGGATTATTTTTCTTTCTTCGCGATAAAATTTGAGATACTCTTTCAATTTCTTTTTCTCTTCCAACAATTGCATCTATTTTACCTTCTTCGGCAGCTTTAGTTAAATCTCTTCCAAAATTATCTAACACAGGTGTTTTCGATTTGGGATCAACTTTGCGCATTGGTTCTTGTTTTCTTTCAGGCTCTCTACCCGATTCTCCTGCAAAATAATCTTCTTCTTCGGGCGACATATCGTTTCTTGGCGCTTTTCGTGAAATTTCAGAATCTTCATCAATTCTGTTTTCTATTGCTTGCTTAAAAATATCGTAATTAATACCAAACTGTGTTAAAATTTGAGAAGCCAAATTATCTTCATCTCGTAAAATAGATAACAATAAATGCTCTGTTCCAATAATATCTGTTTTGAAAATTTTTGCTTCTAAATAAGTAATTTTTAAAACTTTTTCAGCTTGTTTTGTAAGTGGAATATTTACAAAATTGGTGTTGTTACTTGCAGTGCTTCTTATAGAATCTTCAATTGTTCTTTTAAGCTTTCCGCTATCAACACCAAGCAATTTTAAAATTTTAAGGGCTTTGCCTTCGCCTTCCCTAATTAAGCCTAATAATAAATGCTCTGTTCCTATATAGTCGTGACCTAAACGAATGGCTTCTTCGCGGCTGTAACTAATTACGTCTTTTACTCTTGGTGAAAATTTAGCTTCCATGTTATAATTCCAAAATTTTTTCATTTAACTTATTTCAAGTCAAATTCAGTTCCAAATATGTTTAAGCAATTTAGTAAGCCAAAGTTAATATTTATACAAAATTATTAACAATTACACGAACGTTACGTATATGTTTTAAATACAACATTTTAATGGATAAAAAATTACAATTCAAAAATAAAAATTACCAATTCATAGCAATTTCATTTTGAATAATGTCTGCCATTGTTTCTCTTTTTCTAATTAAATGTGCTTTGTTATTATAAATTAAAACTTCTGCAGGCCTGAAACGTGCGTTGTAATTGCTGCTCATAGTAATACCATAAGCTCCAGCATTTAAAAAACACAGAATATCACCTTCCGAAACTTCGTTTAATTTCCTATCCCAAGCAAATGTGTCAGTTTCGCAAATATATCCAACCACAGTATAAATTCTTTCTTTACCTTGTGGATTACTTAAGTTTAAAATATGGTGGTATGAATCGTAAAGCATTGGCCTAATTAAGTGATTTAAGCCACTATTAACTCCAACAAAAACAGTTGCAGTTGTTTGTTTTATAACGTTTGTTTTTACAAGAAAAAATCCACTTTCACTCACCAAATATTTACCGGGCTCAAACCAAAGTTCTAAATCTTTTCCGTATTCTTTACAAAATTCAACAAAACGTTCGCTTAAGCTTTTTCCTAATTCTTCTATATCGGTAGTAATGTCGTTGGGTTTGTATGCTACTTTAAAACCACTTCCAAAATCAATAAAATCTAATTCGGTAAAATCTTTAGCAGCATCAAATAATATTTCAGCACCTTGTAAAAAAACACCTGAATCTAAAATATCACTTCCAGTATGCATATGCAATCCATTAACATGCATATTATGTGTTTTTATTACACGCAATACATGGCGCAATTGATATACAGAAATACCAAACTTTGAATCAATATGTCCAGTAGAAATTTTGGTATTACCTCCTGCTAAAATATGAGGATTTAAACGAATGCAGCAAGGAACCGAATGTCCGTATTTACTACCAAATTGTTCTAAAATAGATATATTATCAATGTTAATATGAACACCTAAATTTACTGCTTCAATAATTTCATCAAAGCTTACACAATTTGGTGTAAAAATTATATCGTTAGGTAAAAAACCTGCATTTAAACCCAGTAAAACTTCATTTATTGAAACAGTGTCTAATCCGCTTCCTTGGTTTTTTAATAACTGTAATATAGCTGAATTATTTAACGCTTTACAAGCATATTTTATTTTTATGGGTAATGGTTTAAATGCGTTTATTAATTTGTTGTATTGGTTTATAATAGTTTCAGCATGATAAACATATACTGGTGCTTCATACTCATTAGCTATAGCTAACAATTGTTCGTTAAGTTCGGGTGTAATCATTAATTTTTTTGTTGTAAAAACAAGTATGCAATATGCACAAAAAAAGGACAATTTCTAGTTAGAAAATTGTCCTTTTTTTGTATTTTTTTTTATGTGAAAATTTGTCCGTGGTTGGTGTCAACATTTGCGTCAACTAAAGAAGCAAAAAAAGAGAAACTCCAATTTTTTGTCCGTGGTTGGTGTCCTCACCAATCCACTTTCTTGTTTTTCATTAGTTGGTAAAACACCAACCATAGGCAATTCGGATCTAATCCAACAACTATCCCCTTTCCACTACATACATGGCATATTTTTTTTCTCTTAAAAACTTTTCTGGGTCAATGGCTGCGAATTCTTTCGTCATTTTTTTATCAATACCACTTCTTAAGTTTTCTGTTAAATAATATAACCAAGCTTTTTTGTAACGCAATTTTTCAAATGCAAAATGTTTCAATGGAATTAAAAACCTATCGGCATACATGTATATGAACTTACTCATTGGAAGCACGTTTAAAGTAATGTCTTTTTCATAAGTTACTTTCCATCCTTTGTTGGCTATTTTACTCAAAAAGTTTTCTTCTAAATGTCCTGATTTATTGATTCCATCTTGGTTTTTTCTGAAATAATCAACTATAATCCATCTTCCACCAACTTCCATAAATTTATCTACATGTTCAATGGCAATATCTAAATTGATGTATTGCAACGATTCAGAATTGATGATTGTTTTATACTTCTGATCCGATTTAAAGTCTTCAAACTTTGCATGGTGACAAATCAATCCTTGATATTTAGTTTCAATATGGCTTTTTTGATTCACATTTGGAGTCAATGCTTCTACATTGATTCCATTTTGTTTTAACATAGCCGATAAACCACCCATTCCACAACCAACATCCAATACCAAGCCTTGTTTATCACCAATTAAATGCATGATATTTTCAGCATATTTCATTTGTGCTTCTTCCACATCTCTAACAGAAATAGCGTCTGGTGCAATGTTAATATCTTCAAAATAACCCCAATGAAGCATGTCGTTTTTCAAAATTTTTGAATACAAATACAACTCTAAATCGTAAGAAGATTTATCGTAACTGGCGTTTTCTTTATGAAATTGGTAGGCTTTAAACCAATTTATTGGATTTAAAAAAGCAGAAATGTTTTTGTTCATTTAAAATTGAATTCGTTTTTAGAATTTGGCAATTATAATAAAATAAATCAGTTTAGGTAAAATAATTAAACTACAATTTAATTTAATAATTATCTATATTCTCATTTGGCACTGAAAAACCCAATGTTTTACTAGTTGGTATTCCGCTGCTATAGCTCATTTGGTTTTTTTGTTCTAATGTTATCATTTGCATATCGTTAAATGAAGGAGCAACTAAATCGAAATTTAAAGTAAATGAAATAGATTCTAAAATTATTTTTTTAGCAGCATTACTATCAAAAACCTGATTTTCAAAGTCATTATATAAATAGGATATTGGTTTTTCGCCCTCCAAATAAAAATGATTTTCAAAATTTATATAAAACCTTGCTACCATAAAACCTGCATCGGCTTCGCGGTTATATTTTATGGTATCGCTTAAAAAATTGTAAACCTGAATCATTCCACAAAAAGCCCTTAAACTGTTTTTATGCAAGTATTTTGTTTTTTTTAATGGATGTTCTTTATCAAAATCAAATACATTGGTATGCATCATAAATACCAATGTATCGCCACTAAATTTTAAATGAAACTCGAATGGTGTTTTTTCTAAAACACTTATTTCTATATTCTTATCAATTACATTTACTTGGGGGTAAATGGAGTCTACAATCAACTTAACTTCGCTTTTAAAAACATCAAAAGCTTGTTTACTATTGCGGTAAACAAGCTGTTTGGTGGAAGATTTTAATAATAAAATTTCTTTTATTTTATCAATATCGGCTGCCATGTTAGGTTATTCTCTTTCTACTTTCAATTCTAAAATTAAATTGTCTTTCATAAATATGTACAACCTTAACTTTAATCCCGAAGATGTTTCATAATTAGCAATGGCGTATTTGGCTCCTTGTGCCGAAGCACCTCTGTGTTTTATAGAAATACTTTTTGATGGATATTTATCGAAAAACTTTTTTAACATTTGTTCTGCTTGCGCTTTGCTACACAGACTTTCTGTTTCTAATAATGTAATTTCTACATTGGCATTCAAATATTTTGAAACTACATCGCTATTGTTGGTTTTAAAAGTATTTACAACATCATCAAAAATATCGGCCTTACTTATAAAAGGAATAAAAAATAAAAATAAAAAAATTCGTTTCATCATAATTTTATGCTTGTTTGTTTGTATTGCAAGCATAACCAAAATTTACTAAAACCATGCCATAAAAATTATTCTTTTTGTTTAAGGGTAATAAAAAAAATATTTGAACGCAACATTAAGTTAATTATGCATTTCGAAATGAAAAATATAATTTGCCACGTTTTATAAATAAATTCATGCGATTTTTAATAGTAATATTTTTTGCTTTTGGTATTCCATTTATAGTTTTAGCCCAAAATACTGGAACTATAACTGGAAAAATTATAGATTCAAAAAGGAATGAAACATTGGTGGGTGTTACCATTGTAGTAAAAGGAGCCAATTATGCCACGCAAACAAACGCTGATGGTATTTTTAACTTAAAAAATATTAAAGCTGGTGAATATAATATTGAAATAAAATATTTAGGCTTTAAAACTATTTTAAAAACAGAAGTTAAAGTTACTGCTGGTCAGGCTACTAATATTGGAACAATTGAAATGACAATTGCAAGTACCAATATTGATGAAGTAGTAATTTTAGGTAAAAAACCTTTGATTGATGTAGATAGGCCGCAAACTATAAATACTATCAATCAGGATAATATTGACTTAGCCCCATCAAGGCAATTACAACAAATTGTAAACACACAACCCGGTGTGGTTCAATCGCCTGCAGGAGTAAATATAAGAGGTGGACGAACCTATGAAACAGGAACTTATATTGATGGAGTAAATGTTACTGATCCATTAGCAGGAACAGGTTTTGGTTTAGATATTGGTTCGAATGCAATTAGTGAAATAGAAATTACTACAGGAGGAATTGGAGCTGAAGTTGGCGATGCAACTGCAGGCGTTATTAGCACTAAAACCAAACGCGGTGGCGATAAAATAGAAATAAATGCAAGCTATAAACGCGATTATTTTGGATTTAATAAAAACTCGCGAGCCAATTGGAATAGCCAAGTAACAGAATTAAATTTAAGTGGTCCATTTTTGAAAAAAGCTTTTAAAAATAAAGTTAAATTTTCAATTGCTTTAAGAAACTCATTTAGCGATGAGTTTTATAAAAACCCTGCTAACCAAGTAATTTCATCTCTTTACAGCAATACCAATTGGACTCCTTTTCAAGACAATAGGTGGAGTGCTTTTGTAAAAGTAAACTACGATTTAAAAAACAATAAAAAATTTACTTTTAGTTTATTACGATCAATAACAGTAAACCAAGATGTAAATTTATTAAGAATATTTGGAAACGATGTTCCTTTTCAACCAGGTTTTCAGTATAATTTTAGTAAGCAAATGGACAATGCCAATACTTTTACCCACGATGCTTACATGCAAGTTATAAACTACAAACAATCTATAAATAAGCGTTTTAGTTTCGATGTAACAGCTTCTCGTTTTTTTGTACAATTGCGGGCTGATGCTAATGGAAGAGATTGGAGACCAAGTAATGTAGACCAAGAATTTGATGCAAATTCAATTAACTTATTTCCCACCACTGTATTTATTCCCACTATTGATAAAGATGTTCGATTTGTACAATTAGCTGATGGTTTTTTTAATAATAATGGTATTGCGAGTTTATGGCATCACCATTATTTAGAAGAATATGTATTGAAATCGCAAGGAAATGTTTACTCTAAAAACTCGTTGAATAAATTCACTTTTGGTTTTGAAATGAAATTCCAAGAAATGCTTTGGATAGATATAGTTAGGCCTTGGATTGGAGCTCCAATTAAACTGTCAGATGGTTCGCAATCTCAATCGTTTAGGCTTGGGCAACAAAGCGATGTATGGAAAGTAAATCCGCTTAGAGGTGGGTTTTATGTAACCGACCAAATTAAATACAAAGGGTTAATTGCAAGTATTGGTGGCCGTTTTGAATATTGGGCTCCTGGAAAATACATTGATGATGCAGTTGCTGACAGTCGTTCGCCAATTAGAGATGAAATAAGAGAAGATTTTTTAGCTTTTACCACAAAAATTGGTGGTTTGAGTTATAAGTTTCGTTTTTTACCAAAAATATCGGCAAGTTTTCCAATTGCTGAAAACAAAATGCTTTATTTTAATTACGGCCATACCACTATTCTTCCTCATCCATCATTTATTTACCCAGGTTTAAATCCATTGTATCAAGATAGAAGTACTGCTGCTGCAGTGGGTAATCCTAACTTAAATCCAGAGGTTGATATTAGTTATGAAATAGGTTTGCGCTCGCAATTAACCAAAAATGATGCGTTAACTATTTCGGCATTTTGGAAAGATAAATACGATTTTGTAACTACAGCTTCAGTTATAGTTAAAGATATTACAGGTAGAGATGTAGCAAGAACTATGAGAATAAATTCTGACTTTGCCCGCAGCAGAGGTTTAGAAGTTGGCTATATAAAACGAATTGGCAATTGGTATCAAGGCCAAGTTTCGTTGGCATACATGGTTACTACAGGCCAAAGTGCGAGTGCAAACGAAAAATTAAAAGAATTATTAGCCAGTGGTGCAATTGAAGACACTAAAGAATATTATTTACCTTGGGATGTGCCATTGGATTTTAAATCGAACCACGTATTTAAAATTAATAGAAAAAAAGGTTTGTTTAATAAAAAATGGTTGAATAATATGAGTTTCTATTTTGAAACAGTTACTCGTTCTGGAATTAGATACACTCCTTCTATTTTTGCTAGAAACGATGCACAAACAGGACGACCAATTTATGTTACCGATCCTAATCCGGATGCCCGTTGGAGTAAAATTGGGGAATATTGGTTTTGGGCCGACTTTACATTTACCAAATTTGTAAAAATTAAAAAATTGAACTTGGCATACAACATCCAAATAAGCAATATATTCGATAATCAAAACTCAGCCATAGTAAACCCAGTTACAGGTGCAGCATTTCAAACAGGCGATAATGTTCCAGAAAATTGGACTGACCCTAGGTTTATTGACCCAAGACTAGGAAATGGAGGACCACCCCCAAGTAATCCAGCAAGGTATTTGCAACAAAGGCACATTATGCTTGGCGTTTCGTTAAAGTTTTAATTATTAAAATATATAAAAAAATCCTTTACTATTTTGTATTTAAGCATGATACAAAATAACACTTGACTTTTTTTCATTTAAAGTTACCTTTGCAGTCCCAAAATTTTAACTTATTTAGCCTTATTACTGCATAAATAAATCTAAAACTTCGGTTTAACTTCAATATACATAATGAAATTATCACAATTTAAGTTCAACATTACCGATTCAATGATTGCTAAATTTCCTGCTGAAAACAGAGATGATGCAAAAATGATGGTTCTTGACAGAAAGAAACACAAAATTGAACACAAAACTTTCAAAGACATTTTAAAATATTTTGGCGAAGGCGACACATTTATAGTAAACAATACAAAAGTTTTTCCTGCTCGCTTATACGGGAGTAAAGAAAAAACAGGTGCACAAATTGAAGTGTTTTTATTGCGTGAGTTAAATAAAGAATCAAAACTTTGGGATGTGTTGGTTGACCCTGCAAGAAAAATAAGAGTTGGAAATAAATTATATTTTGGAAACGATGATTTGGTTGCTGAAGTTGTTGACAATACCACTTCAAGAGGAAGAACCATTCGTTTTTTACACGATGGAAGCGATGAAGAACTTTGGGCTTTAATTGAAAAGTTAGGTGAAATGCCAATTCCTAAATACTTAAACCGCCCAGTTGATAAAATTGATGCAGAACGTTTTAATACCATTTTCGCTAAAAACATTGGTGCTGTTATTCCACCAACTGCAGGATTGCATTTTACTAAAGAATTAATGATGCGTTTAGAAATAAAAGGTGCTCAATTTTCGGAAGTAACTTTACACAATGGTTTAGGTGCGTTTAGAGCGGTAGAAGTGGAAGATTTGACTAAACACAAAATGGATTCAGAATATTTTAGTATAGGCGAACAAACTGCCAATACTGTAAATAAAGCATTAGATAATAAAAAGAAAGTAATTGCTGTTGGAAACTCGGTAATGCGCGCGGTAGAATCAGCGGTTTCTTCGAAACGCAGATTAAACGTTGAAACCAATTGGACTGATAAATTTTTATTCCCTTACCACGATTTTAGTATTGCCAATTGTTTAATTACCAATTTCCATCCACCAGAAAGTACATTAATGATGGCAACTGCTGCCTTTGCCGATTTTGATTTTTTAATGGAAGCATACAATGAAGCCATTAAACACAAATACAAATTTTTAGCTTATGGCGATGCCATGTTGATTATATAAGTTGCACTATTCTATAATAAAAAAGAGGAATTTACTTGAAAGTAAATTCCTCTTTTTTGTTTATACAAATTACCGTCAGACGGTTTATTAGGTTTTGCGTTGCCAACCGTCAGACGGTTAAAAGAGCTAGGTTCACAATTCCGTGAGACGATTAATTAGCCTTAGCGCTGCCATGCGTCAGACGGTTAAAAGAATTGCATTAGCTAAAACCGTCAGACGATTTATATAAACAATTAAAAAAATAGGGTTTAGGCTATGTTTAGCTTAAACCCCATATAATAGGAGATATATTTTATTACTTTTTAGCAGGTTTATTTGCTATACTATCTAATAATATTTCAAAGGCTTCATCCAATATTAAGTCGGCATTGGTAGCACTTTTGCCTTTGGCTGTTTTTGCTTTTTCTCTTGCTTCTTTTCGTGCTTTGTTTTTGGCTTCTGTTTCTGCCAATTCTCTTTTATAAACTATTTCATTCACCGATATATATTGGTCTGCATCGGCTTTTTTTACTGCTTCTAAGTCTTGCAACAAATAATTGTATTCTTCATTGCTTTTCATACGTTCGTTGTGTTTTTTTATTAAGTTATTTTTATCAAAACTAAACATATTTAATTTAACGTATCCATCGGGGTTTATGCTATCGTAAGGCAATGAATATATACTTGCATCTTCGCCAAACTCTTTGTTTGCATACAAGCTTGGAAATTCAATATCGGGCAATACTCCTCGGTGTTGTGTGCTTCCTCCACTTATTCGGTAAAACTTAGCCATTGTAATTTTTACTTGTCCCATTTTTTTATCTGGAATTTGCATGTAATTGTCTAAGTTTTGTATATTTTGTACCGTTCCTTTGCCATAAGTTTGCTCACCAATAATTACTGCCCTTCCATAGTCTTGTAAGGCTGCTGCAAATATTTCGCTTGCACTGGCACTAAATCTATTTACTATTACTTCAATAGGTCCATTCCAAAGCATTTCATCGTCATTATCCTTTTCAGATTTAACAATTCCATTCGCATCTTTTATTTGCACTACTGGACCAGTTTTTATAAATAAACCCGTTAGTTCAATGGCTTCTTGCAACGAACCACCTCCATTGTTTCTTAAATCAATTACTATTGCATCAACTGCCGAATCTTTAAAGTTTTTTATAATTCTTCTTACATCTTTGGTGGTACTTTTATAATCTTTTTCGCCTGCTTGGGCTCTATCAAAGTCTAAATAAAATGTGGGTATATCAATTACGCCAATTCTGGTTTTTTTACCATTTCTAATCACTTGTTTAATGGTACTTTTCGAAGCTTGGTCTTCTAAAACTATTATATCGCGTGTTATTTCAATGGTTTTGTTTTTACTTTCAATTTTATCGGCAGGTTGAATTTCTAACCTTACTATGGTTCCTTTTTTTCCTCTAATTAATCCAACAACATCATCTATTCGCCAATCTAATACGCTTACCATTTCGCCTTCTTTTCCTTGGCCTACAGCTACTATTTTATCGTTTACAGCAATCAACTTGCTTCTTTCGGCAGGACCACCTTTAACCAAAGAAGTAATTTTAGTATACTCATTGTCGGTTTGTAAAGTAGCACCTATGCCTTCTAAACTTAAACTCATGGTAGTTTTAAAATCATCGGCTTGGCGAGGTGCCATGTAATTGGTATGTGGATCGGCTATTTCGGTTAATGCATTGGCATAAAAACTAAATACATCGGTTGATTTGGTTTTACTTAACTGCTTTAATAAATTATAGTATCTTTTTCTTACTATTTCAGCACACGCTTTGTACTCTTTTCCATCGGCTTTTAAAGCCAATACTTCATACTTTACTTTATTTATCCAAAGTTTATCGAGCTCACTTAAGTTTTTGGCAAAAGGAACTTCTTCGCGTTTATACAAAAATGAATCGTTGGTTTCAAAACTCATTTCAGTTTTTAATAAGTCAAAAGTAAAATTGATTCTTTCTTCTAACCGTTGTTGATATTTATTATAAATTACAAAACCAGCTTGGGCATTTCCCATCATTAAATCATCGTCTAAAGTAAATTTAAAATTTTCAAATTCATTGATATCAGATTCAATGAAATATAAATGCAAAGGATCTAAATGCTTGATATAATTACTATACAACTCAGATGACAGATTATCGTCAATAGCAAATTTGCGGTAATGAACGTTGGTTATAAATTGTCCAACTAATCGAAATAACTCACCATGATACGATTCAGGTGCGTGGTTTTTTAATACTATCTTAGTGGTATCGTTGGCAAAAGCCGATTGATTTATAAAAAATAAAACAATAACTGAAAAAAATATTTTTCTTAACATGTTTGCAATTAACTAAGCTAATTATTAAAAAACAATATTTTATTTTTAATGCTTCATAATTAATATTTAAAAGGTAGTATTTAAAACTATTAGAATCTGTTTCAGAAGTAATATTAGCATTTCAATTAGAGAGATAATTATTTTTTTAAAAGTAAAATAACTTTGGGTACTTCAATGGGAAAATCCTTTCAATATCAATCAAGTTTGTTTATATAAAGTATTCTTTTTTTTCTTCTTTCTTTTTCCATTGCTACTTCGACTCCGCTCAGTATAAATTCCAATGAAACTATCCCGCCTTAGCGCAAGTGCGTCAACTTAAGAATCAAAAAAAGAGAAACTCCAAAGGAGTTTAATATTAATAACCCCGAATGACAGTCGGGGTTAAAGTGTAGAAAAACAAAACGATAACCCCTAAATATTTGCGCTAAGCCTTCGGCTTAGCGCAAATATTTAGGGGTTATCGTATAAAAGTCTATATTCATTTTTTAACGGGTTAAAACCCGTTGTTACAAAATGTTTCGTTCCTATGGAACTCAATGTTTATAGATGTTTACAAGAAAAAAACTTAAAATTAAATTGACGCACATGGGCCTTAGCGGGACAAGGCAAAAAAGCTTCAACCCACAAGGCCACGGCTGGCCCTCCCGAAAGCTTTCAGGATTTTTGCCAAGCCACCGCACTACGCTAATGGAATAATTAAACAATAATTTAGTTTTCTCTATCTAAAAGCTATGTTTTTATTTACTTATTTGGTTTTGGTATTTTATTGAAAATAGTTTGGAACTTAAAAAATATTCGAATGATAAAGGAGTACGATAGTTATCGGTATTCGCTTAATGAGATAAAAAGCAAAAAGGCAGCTCAAAATGAACTGCCTTTTATATATAAACTCAAAAAAATTATTTTCCTTCAGCTACTTTTTTAATATTTTCTAATCCTTTTTCGTAATCAGCACCTACAAATAATCCAATCATTAAGCCCATGTATTTGGCCATTCCTTTGTTTTCACCATCCATAGTCCAAGTAACTTTAGTACTATTATCTCCTTCGGGAGTTAAAGTAAAACCTGCATTGCTAGGATCCATTCCTTCAAATTCTAAAGTATATTGATTTGATTGATTTTCAATTGCACTAGTTATAGTTAATTTCCCATTTCCTACATTGCTATTATCGCTTTTCCATTCATACCAAGCACCCACGCCAAAAGTTGAATCGCTAAAAACCCATTTTGTATTGGGGTCTAAATTAGCCCAAGGGCTCCATTTATTCCAGTTTTTTAATTCGGTAGTTAACTTATAAATTTTACTAGGTGGTGCATTAACAGAAATAGATCTTTCCATGTGCCATTTTTCGTTAATTGCAAAAGAGCCAATCCATAACAAAGCAATTAATACAACTAAGCAAATCAATAAATTTTTAATAATTTTCATGTCTTTTGTCTTTTTTTTGTAAAACAAAAGTATATTTCATACTCAAAAAAACAAATTGTTTTTATTTTAATGGTTCATTTCTGCAAAATATTTATGAAAATATGGAATGGTTTCAATTCCTTTAAAATAATTTTGAATTCCATAATGCTCATTTGGCGAATGCAAGGCATCGCTATCTAAGCCAAAACCCATTAATACAGATTTTAATCCTAACTCTTTTTCAAATAAAGCAACAATTGGAATACTTCCACCTCCTCGGGTAGGAATTGGTTTTTTGCCAAAAGTAGTTTCCATTGCTTTTGAAGCAGCCAAGTAGGCAATCGAATTAGTTGGAGTAACTACAGGCTCACCACCATGATGTGGTTTAACAATTACTTTAACACCAGCCGGGGCAATGCTTTCAAAATGGTTTTTAAACAAATTAGTTATTTCATCGCTTACTTGGTTTGGCACTAAACGCATACTTATTTTTGCATATGCCTTTGAAGGTAATACTGTTTTAGCACCTTCGCCAATGTAACCACCCCAAATACCGTTACAATCTAAAGTAGGACGAACACCTGTTTTTTCGTAAACAGTATATCCATTTTCACCCCAAACATCGCTAATATCTAAATCTTTTTTATAAGCTTTTATATCAAAAGGAGCTAGATTTAAATCTGCTCTTTCTTTTTCATTTAATTCAATTACAGCATCGTAAAAACCAGGAATAGTTATGTGGTTGTTTTCATCGTGCATGCTAGCTATCATTTTAGCTAAAATATTAATTGGATTGGCAACTGCCCCTCCATAAACTCCACTGTGTAAATCTCTGTTTGGTCCAGTAACTTCTACTTCCACGTAACTTAACCCGCGCAAACCGGTATCAATACTTGGTGTATCTAAAGCAATCATAGAAGTATCAGAAATTAATACCACATCAGCCTTTAATTTTTCTTTGTTATTTATACAAAATGGACCTAAATTAGAGCTTCCAACTTCTTCTTCGCCTTCTATCATAAACTTAATATTGCAAGGCAATGTATTGGTTTCCATCATGTATTCAAATGCTTTTATGTGCATATACATTTGTCCTTTGTCATCGCAACTACCTCTTGCAAATATGGCTCCTGTTGAATGCACTTCAGTATTTCTAATAGTTGGTTCAAAAGGAGGAGTATCCCATAATTCTAGGGGAACAGCAGGCTGCACATCGTAATGACCATAAACCAAAACCGTAGGCAAGTTAATATCAATTATTTTTTCTCCATAAACAATTGGGTAACCAGCTGTTTCACATATTTCTACCTTATCAGCTCCAGCAGCAATCAATTTTTCTTTAATAAAATTAGCCGCTTTAATTACATCATCAGCATAATTTTTATCTGCACTAATACTTGGAATCCTAAGTAAATCAAAAAGTTCATTTAAAAAACGATCTTTATTTTGTTCAATGTATTCAGTTATCATTTTTATATAATTTTAATTGTTAAAACTTGTTTTTCCACATCATGCTTTCAACTGGTTTTACAGTACGTTTGTTATATTTAGCATTCTTTTTGGTATTGTACATAATTTCTATTTCCCCTGCTACTTCAAAATAAATTAATTGACCAATTGGCATACTGGCATAAATTCTTACAGGCTGTGTACACGAAATTTCTAAAGTCCACGTATTACAAAAACCAACATCCCCTTTACCTGCTGTTGCATGAATATCTATACCCAATCGACCAGTACTACTTTTACCCTCTAAAAAAGGAACTTGTTTGTGTGTTTCAGTATACTCGGCAGTTACACCTAAATAAAGTGTGTTAGGCTGCAATACAAAGCCTTCTACTGGAATTTCAAAAACTTCAATTTTATTGTGTTCTTTGGCATCTAAAACTCGGTCTTTATAAGTTGCTAAATACCTTCCTAAATGCACATCATAGCTGTTGGTACCCAAGCATTCTTTTTTAAAAGGTTCAATTAAAATATTTCCGTTTTCTATTTCTTCAAGTATGCGTTTATCTGATAGTATCATGTATTTTTATAACTGTTATTTTGGATTGCAATAAAATTAAAATCTTGTTTACTTTGCCAACTATAAATCAACAAAAAATTTGTGGTACTATGCTTTTCTTTTTATCAATGAAATTTGAGAGGTGAGAGGTGAGAATGGAGAATGGAGAATGGAGAATTGAGAATTGAGAATTGAGAGGTGAGATAAGAAAATTTCAATTTAATTCTCAAACAATTAACCCGTTAAGTAATATGCAATATACAATAATAAGCAATATGCAATTAGCGATTAATCAGTTATGCAATTCAACAATTAAGCAATTAAACAATTAAGCAATTAATCAGTTAAGCAATTAAACAATTAAACAGTTAAGCAATTAAACAATTAAACAATTAAACAATTCAACAATTAAGCAATTAATCAGTTAAGCAATTAAACAATTAAGCAATTCAACAGTTAAACAATTCAACAATTAAACAGTTAAGCAATAAATCAACAAATCAATAAATCAATAAATCAATAAATCAATAAATATGGAAAACAACTTAGGAATAGGAAGTAGAGTAAAACACCATGAATATGGAGAAGGTGTAGTAATTAACGTAAAGCCTACAACTTATTACATTACTTTTATAAAAGAAGGCGCAAAAGACATTTCGCGAACTAATAATAGTTTAGAAATAATTGAAGCAGTTGATGCTCCTGAAGATTTGATAAGTAGTGCCGAAATTGAAAAAACATTAATTGGAATTTTGCGCAGATGGACTGATGTACAAGAGGAAGTATTTTTGCATAATAAGTGGCAAGGTGGTAAGTTGGTATTTTATCCGGCAGACAAAACATTACAAGCAAAAGAAATTCCTGTAGATACTTTTTTCCATAAAATAGTAATGCTTAGAGATCGCCTAAGGGTAATGGAACAAAGAATAAATGCGCATCATATTATGACAGATGAAGATAAAATAAACTTACAACAATATATAACTAAAATATATGGTTCGTTAACTTCATTTAACTTTTTGTTTAAATACGCACATAATCAATTTGTAGGCGAAAAAACCAAAGAATAGAATTTTGAATTTTAATTAATTTCAACCTAATAAATTTTACTGAATTTAATTATTTTAAGGAATTAATCCTTCGGGGAGTTTTAAATAAATTACTTGTTTTTCATGATCAACTTCATCAATAAAATCATTAACGGCAGGGATTAATAATTCCGAAAAATTAAAAGTTGTTTGAAACATTAATTGTCCGGGCATTTCTAAAATATCTTGAAGTAATCCTAATTCTCCTCTTTCTAAATCAATTAAAGTATAACCCAATATACTTTCATCAATTTGCTTTTTACTTTTAATGGCTTTTGTAGAATAATAAAGAATATTTCTACCAATAAACTTTTGAATATCCTCTACATTGTTGTAGTCTCTCAGTTTTACTAAGTATTCATTGGGAACTAATTCTCTACATTGTTCCATAAAAAAAGGAACGGGCTTTTGATTTATTTCAATCATAACCCATTCCTTTTGTTTTAATTTTTGATTCGATTCAAGTTTTAATTCACCACTTGTTCCATGCGATTTTAAAACAGAACCCACAATAATGAAGTCTTTTAGTAATATTGACTTCATAGTAAATTTTATTCAGCCGAATCTGTAGCTTCTTCAATAGTAGCAGGCTCTTCAGCAGCAACTTCTTCTACTAATTCAGCAGCTGCAGCTGTTGCAGCAGCATCTAAAGCAGCTTGCTTTTCAGCAATTTTAGCTAATCTAGCAGCATTTGCTTTTGTTTCAGCAGCTAAACGAGCTGTTAAAGTTTCGCTCAACTTTGAAGATTGTTTTGTAACATGTGCTTCTACTTTAGCGTTTTTCTCTTCTAACCATTTTGCTAATTTCACATCTGCTTGTTCTTGGGTTAATGCGCCTTTGCGAATACCTGCGTTTAAATGACGTTGTAATAAAACGCCTTTGTAAGAAAGTATTGCTCTAACTGTATCAGTAGGTTGAGCTCCATTTTCTAACCATTTAATGGCTTTTTCATTATTTAATTCAATAGTTGCAGGAACGGTTTGTGGTTTGTATGAACCTATTAGTTCAATAAACTTACCATCTCTGGGTGCACGAGAATCTGCCACTACTATGTGGTAATAAGGTGCTTGCTTACGTCCGTGACGTTGTAATCTGATTTTTACTGACATTTTTTTAAATTAATTAAATTTATGTGATTTCCCTTTAAAAATTAAAAGGGCTGCAAATGTCGTGATTTTTAGGAAGAAACCAAATGTTTTTTTGTTTTAAGCAAAAACTTTTTCTAAAATTCTTATCGAAACTTCTTCCATCGGATTTTCTCTATCCAATAAAGGGTTTATTTCAGTAATTTCAAAAGCAACAGTTTTTGGATTTTTTAATAAGTTTTTCAATAAATAAACAGCTTCATTTTCGCTTAATCCATTGGGAACAGGTGTTCCAGTTCCAATTGAAATATTCGGATCTAAACTATCTACATCAAACGAAACATATATTAAATCACACTCTTTTAATTGATTAATTGATTCCTCTAAAATACTTTCAATACCTTTTTTCATTCTATCTTGGGGAGTAAAAAAAGTAATATTCATGTTTTTTAGTAAAATTTCCTCATCTTCTTCAAAGTCTCTTAAATCAATAAAAACCAAATCGGTGGGATAAATTTTAGGTGCAATTTTTTTACTTCCTAAATTTACTAAATTTTGCCATAATTGAATTGAATCCTCGTCTACTTCGTTTGCATCTTCCACCAAAGCGTTTACAGCCAAAGCTGCTGCCAAAGGCATTCCATGCATATTTCCACTTGGTGTTGAAAATGGACTGTGTAAATCGGCATGGGCATCAATCCAAATTACACCTATTCTTTTATCGGAGTAGTAGTTTTTAATTGCCGATATTCCTGCACAACCATTGCTATGGTCGCCACTTATTATAAAAGGAAATAAATTATTTGATAAAACTTTTTCAATTGCTTCAACAGCTAATTCCTGAACTTCAATAATTGATTCTATGTTTTTATTGAAGGGATATTCAATATTTTCTTCTAAATCGTCTGCAACAATTCTTAAATTATTGGCTTGCCATAACGGTTCAATTTTATTTTTTTTTATTAAATTAACTAACGCTTGTGGGCCAAGCTTAGCTCCTTTTTTTCCTGCACCGAAATCAGATTCAATGGTTATTATTTCTATACTTCGCACTAAGATTTTATTTGATTTTAAATACGGCCAAAAATAGGCTTACTTTACTATTTAGCCAAATTTTATTACATTTTATAAGTCAATAGTTTAATTACTAATACTATTTACTTTGTATTTTCTTCAATCGTTCTCAACTTTTCTTCACAAAATTTAACTAACTCTTTGGCTTCTTTAAGTTTTATTGATAAAGCTTCCAAATCAATTTCGTTGCTTTCTATTTTTGAAACTATTTCTTCCAGTTTCAATTGAGCTTCACTAAACGTTAATTCTTTATTCTTCATTTGTACTTTTATTTATATTTTTAATAACACTTTTCAGTGTTTTATCTTTAATTATAGTTTCTATTTCAACTCCAATTTTTAATAGTGATGGATTTGAAACAATCACATTATTAACTTTTAAAATTGCATACCCTTTTTTTAATATATTGTTAGGATCAAAACTCATCAACAATCTTTTTAAATTTATAATACTTTGTTTGGCTCTTTCAATTTTTAAATGTACATTTTGTTCTATTTGATTTAGTTGATACAATAAATTATTTTCAAACATAAAATTATGCTCAACAATATGGGCGGCAACTTTGGTGGGAGTTTTTAGTTGGCGAGCCATTAAATCAACAATGGAAGTATTTCTATCGTGGCCAATGCCAGTAAAAACAGGGAGGTGAAAATTGGCAACTAACTTTGCTAATTCATATTGTTCAAAAGGTTTAAAATCAGTTTCGCTCCCTCCTCCCCTCACCATTGCCACACAATGGTAATTAATATTGCTAGCAAATATTTGCTCAAACTGTTTGATGATATTTTCGTGCGCATTATCGCCTTGAATTTGGCACAAATATTCATCTACTTCAAATGTATAACCATAATTATTATTCAACAATTCGTTTTTAAAATCGCGTTGTCCGTCAGAATTTTGAGCAGTAATTAATGCAATTTTTTGAATAACAATGGGCAACTTTAAACGTTTATTAGGAGTAAAATATTGTTCATCATCTTTTATTATTTGACCGTTGCTTTCATCAACTAAGCGTTTTAAAGTAGCTTGTTTTTGCAACTCTATTTGACCCAAAGCAAAACTGTTATCTATTTCCAACACATCAAAACTTAAACCGTATTTGATGCTATATTTTACTTTTACTTTACAAATAATTTGTAATCCATTGGCAAAATGTTGCTGGGTTAAACGTTCAAATTGTTCAATAAATACATAACCTTGACTCCAAGCTGTGGCTTTCATTTCGGCTATAATTTCCGTATCTTTTTTTTCAATTAGTTTTAAAAAACACCAACGTTTCGATTCGTATTTTTTTACATCAGTAATTTCGGCTTTTATCCAAAATGTTTGGTAACCAAACTGACTTTGTAAGGTTTCGTCAATTTTATAAAGTAACTGAGAAAGGTTTATTGCCTGCATCTAATATTTTCGATTTTATTATTTTTGATTTGTAAATTTCAAAGTTGAATGATTAGAAGATTTTTAATTTAAATAAAACTTAAAAAATATTTTCATTGTAAAGTGGAGGTATTTATTGTTTAAAAGTTGTAATCAAATTAATCAATTAAATAATCTCCACTCTCACATACAATGCAAATATGTTTGTTAAAAACAATGTGCAATTATACTAATAATTTTAGTAATATTGTGCTAAATATTTTAGTATGAACAAAATTTCAAGTAATATTAAGCATTTGAGGCAAATAAAAAAATGGTCGCAAGAGCAATTAGCCAATGCATTAGATAGTTCACGAGCAAAAATTGGTTCGTATGAAGAGGAACGTTGCGACCCACCAATGGATACCTTAATCAAAATTTCGAATTTGTTTCATGTTTCAATTGATGCGTTGGTAAAATGCGATTTAAGTAAAGTAGAAACAAGCTCATTTATATCCGTTGGTGAAAACAGAATATTGTTCCCTATTATGGTTGATAAAAATAACAACGATTTGGTGGAAGTGGTTACTGCAAAAGCTTCGGCTGGTTATTTAAATGGATATGCCGACCCTGAGTACATTGAAAATTTACCACAAATGAATTTGCCTTTTAAAGTAACTGGTAAACATAGGGCTTTTCCAATTAAAGGCGATTCGATGCCGCCATTGAAAGATGGAAGTTATGTTATTGGAAAGTTTGTAGAATCAATAAACTCAATTAGAAATGGGAGTACTTATGTATTAATTACCCGAGATGAGGGTGTGGTTTACAAACGTGTATTAAAAGATGGTAATTATTTGCAATTAATATCGGATAATAAAAACTATGAACCTTATACCATACATGCCGCTACACTCATTGAAATTTGGGAGTTTGTGTGTAATTTAAACATGAGCGATACCAAAGAAGAAGAGTTGAATTTGGATAGCATTATGGCCATGCTGCGCAGCATGAGGGTAGAAATAGAAAGTTTGAAAAAGAATTAGGGAAATTATTCGTTTATTTGATGTATTGAAAAATTAAAGTTAATAATAAGCTTATTGTTTAATCATGACTAACCAAGAAAATACCTCATTTTTACTGCATAATCCAAAGAATATGGAGTATGGATATATAAATGAACCTACTAAACTTACAAATATTAAATATTTTGAAAAAGATGTTCGAGTTGGCATGTTAGCTGATGTGGAACCATATACTATAGACAATTTGAATTTATCGAGAACATTTTATAAAAGAATAATATTAGTTTTAATTGGTATCAATAAACTTGAATATATAACTAATCTAAAAAATTTCCCATTATCTGTTCAAGTTATTTTTATAAAAAATGAAGATGCTGATATAAAAGATGACTGGTTTAAAAACAAATATTTTATTGGTACAATAACAAAATATACAAATTGATTATGAATAGCCACGTATGCAATGCGTGGAAGGAAATTAACCAAACAAAACAACTCTGAAGGAGTTGAATATTTATACTGTTATTTAAATCTGTCGAAAGCTATAAATCATTAAATTTAAAGTGCAAGTAATTTCACACTGTTCGTAGTCTTGTGTGATGGGCAATAGCGTTGCAGACTACGAATTA
>CAMCEM010000026.1 GCA_945873755.1 Chitinophaga pinensis
ATTTTTGAGCTGAAATATTGGTACATATCAAAAACAGGAATATTAATAAAATCCCTTTACTCAATTTTTTTTTTTAGTTGCGAGTATTATCATAATTTCTATTTAAAAAGGTTTTTTTATTACATTAATTGCTTTATTTCAGTACCAAATTTATAGCACATTCTATCAATTTGCCACCCTGTTATTTTAAGTTGACTAGCTGCATCTAAAAACAACTGTTCTTTTAGATTGTCTTTTAAGTTCGCTGCAACTGTGTCCTTTAAAATGGCATTTAACCTAGCATCTATTTTTATAGAATTTACAAAAAACGAATCTTTTTCATCCATTGGAACATTTTTAGCATATTGTATTCCAATTCCTTTAAATGACATCCAAAACTTTTTAATTTTTTCCTTATTTATACACTGATTTAAATTCTCAATGTCACTTTTAGGATTTGCAGAGTCCATATATTCTGAAAAATATAAACTGAATTTTTTTAAATGTTTTCAATTATTTAGATTTATAAAGTATTAAATTATTTAGTTTGATATTAATGGGAGCAGTTATTGAATAAATAGTTATAGTTTTTGACGTTTTATTTATAACACCAATTGGAGGAGTGGCTAAACCATTACCAACATATAAATTATCTTTATCGTCAATTTTTCCTGAAAATTCCTGCCAACTATTCGGTAAAAGGTCATTATACATTGCCAGTGTGTAATGATTACCAGTAACTTTAACGACTATAGGTACTTTGCCATGAATATTTCCATTATTGATACTAACCTCGTTAATATAAGATCCGTCACAAGTCTCAGTGTTGTATGCATAATTTGATTTCTTATTACCTGTTTTTCTGTTTGAATCAATAAATAATTGAACTCCGAAAGTTATCAAAAAAGTTAATAAAAATAAACCAATGCCATATTTAAGAAGGTTACGTTTTTTCGTATTTTCTTCTTTTATAATATTTTGTTCTATAATGTTTGCCTCTAATACATTAGTTGTATTTGTATAAGCGTCTATCAGACTCTTGAGTTTTTCAAATGTTTTTAGCTTTGATTTCTCAGGGATTTGAATGATAGGCGTTATTCCAAAAGTTTTTTTCCAACTAAAGTTAAAATAAATTGTTGTTGTTTCTGAATCTTCTTGAAAATAGATTTGAACATCCAAACCTTTTTGTAAAGTATCAGGTGTTTGAAAATTTAGAGTGTCATTATTAGAAAGGGTAACAGGAAAATTAAGTTTACCACATGCTTTATGAAAATAGCCAATCAACTCATTTTTACTTAAGTTATATTTTAATACATATTCCATAATTTAAATAGTTTTAATTAGTAATAATTATTTCCATCAAATCCTACTCTAACATTTTGTTTTACTGGCATACCTGGATTTTCACTAGTGCCAGAATTAGTAAACTCAATTGTAAAACTACCATCAGGATTTTGTTCACAACCTACTATTGTAAGATTAATTGCAGCGTCAGGGGTTCTAATATATTTACTTCTGGCAAATTCTTTTGCATCACTACAATTTCCTTTATTAGTGGCTTGCTGATTTGTATTGGATCCATTATTACTTCTGTTATTATTGCCGCATGCAATAAATTGAATACAAAAAATAATTACCAGGTAATTCAAATGTTTAAATTTTTTTTTCATATTTTTTAGTTTTAGTTGTTTGTAATTTTTTTTTTTTTAAAATGACACATTAGTTAAATATCAGATGCTTTTTAGATTAAGGATTTGTTTCAAATAAATTATTTCCTTTTGAGTTCCATCTGTCATTCCATACCAAGTCAAAAAAGATTCGGTTATCAATTCCACATTTATTGGCTTTTTCCTTAAGAAAATTCTGTATTTCTAAATATTGCTCTTGTGTTTGAATATCCTTAAAAGTAAAGTTACGCTTTAAATGAAGTTTAGTTATTTCATTATCGCTAAAAACAAAATCTGATTTGAACATTTGACTGTCAAGTGGCAAAAACAAAAATGGTGTTATTGTTTTCCTAACAATCGTAAAATTTTCCAACATAGCAACAACATGCTCAATAAAGATATCAACTGGTTTTCTTAATTTATTAAAAGATTTTAGTTGTTCATTTTTTATATTTCCTTCTAACTCCTTTTTTAGCTTCATACAAATATCATTTTCTAATTTATCAATATCCGCCTCATTTTTAGCAGCCAATAATGAATCTATAACTGATTTAGAATTGTCAGTTAATACTTTTTCAAACGCAACTTTTGCACCAGATTTAGTTTTGACAATTTTATGAAATCCCCTGAATGTGTTATGATTAAGTGCTTTTTTTACAAGTTTATCGTAAGTTAAAAGTGGCGAAGGATTGTAAAATACATGTTGACCCACTTCATTTATTTTTTTAATTTTTTCCATTTTTTTCTTTTCATCTTGTGACTTAAACAATGTTAGTTCACTATTATATTTTTCAAGGTCATCATAAATTCCAATACCATTTACGCCCCTTAAAGCAAATGTTTCTTCATTACCTAATGATGAAACATAAAATCTGTCTTTGGTTAACTTACAAGTTAAACCTACATTGTATGAAAATTCAGCTATTATTTCCATTTTATAATTTTATTTTAAACACAACAAAAATACCCTCCTTACCTGCCATAAAATGACAAGCAGTTAAACGTAAAAAATATTTAAATTGGCAATATTGGTGTTTTTAAAGTTTGAGTAAAGCAGTTTATTTAGAGAAAAGATTACATTGAAAATAATTTTACTAATTGCATTGTTTAGAAAGGAATTCGAGTTGTTTTAAGTAACTATAATATTTTGAAAAAGCTATGTATGAATTGCTTAATTATCACTTTAAAATGTATTAGCAAAATATAATAGTATGGAAGTAGCAACCTGTTTTTATGAACTCAAGTTGTAATATTGTAGGTGTTTTTTTAACATGATGTAGCAATGAAAGAAAATAACAATAACCTTACTTTTAAAATATATTATACCCTTAAGAAAAAACCTCATAGCATTGAAAGTTTACTAAAGGAGTGCACCCTAGCAGGTTTTAATATTAGTGCAAGAAGCTTATACAGGCACGTGCTAAAAATAGAGAATAGTTTAGATTTTAACATTGAAGTTTTAGAAACTGAAATAGTTAATTACAATAAAAAAGTGTTTTTTATTAGAACAATAGAAAGCGCTGATTTAATAGCTATAAAAAACAATAGCCAATGGATTTTATTGATAACTCAATTGTTTTTAAATGCTAAAACTTCCCATCAAACATATAATGAAAGTAAAGAACTGAACGATTTTACAAAAAAAATAAAACTGAAATCGCCTTTAAAAGTAAAAGAAATTATTCCAATTGAAACATTTGAAAATCACCTATTTAATTCAAGGTTTGGACAATCAAATTTTACCGATAATCAAGAACAAATATTATTAGATTTGATGTGGTGTATCAATAAAAAAGTTTGTTTTAAAATTACAGAATTTGAACAGTTAACCACAAAAGAATATAGCATCCAACCTAAACTAAATGAGTTATTAATTCCATTAAAAGTAATCTATCACCGAGTAGATTTTATTTTAAAATGTTATTCCATTAAATCAAAAAAAACTTATACGTTAGAATTTGATAAAATGAAAAAAATAAGTATTCAAAAAGAACATTACCAATCACAGAAATTACTAGAAAGTGATGGACAGGATTTTGGTTTTCATCCGCCCATTTCTAAAACTGTTTACCGTGTAAAGTTATTGTTCCCACCTACTCCTGGAGGTTTTATCATGAACAGGTTTTGGCATGAATCACAACAATTTAAAATAAAAAAAGATGGATATATTTTAATGAAATTAGATGTGAGGGTTTGCATTGAACTATTAGGTTGGATTATGCAATGGATGGATAATGTACAGGTAGTTTCGCCAGTATTTGTAAAAAAAATTATAGCTGAGCGTTTAGCAAATATGAAACAAATAAATAATAAGAATAAGTTACCAATTAACAATAGCAATAGTCTTACTTCATAAAAACAAAATAACAAACACCCGCTAAAATAAAAGCATTTCCAATCCATTCTCTCCAACTAATTTTCTCTGAAAATATATACCTAGCAGTGATGATGGAAATTGGAAACAACCAAATATTAATGAGCCCAATGTTTCCTACTTTAAAAGTTTTATAAGTATAAGTAACCATTAAAGCGCCAATGGTTGTTAATAAACCAATGGTTAAAATACCAACAGAATAATTTTCTTTTTTGAATGGAAACTTTTTGTTTTTACTAAATGCTTTTATGAGCAAAAACGAAAACAATAAAATTGTAACTTCCATTATTAATGATCCCCAAGTGGATTCCATTTTTTTAAGTGGAACGGATAATAACGAATATCCCAACGACCAAGACAATGAACTTAAAAGCGCCCAAAACAATCCTTTTCTGTTGCTTGGCAAATTGCTATGAATAGCTAGTCCTATGATTGACAAAATAAAACTGATGATAAAGTTAAAGGAAACAATTTCACTCAACAAAAAAAAGGCAATTAACTGCTGAAAAATAATTCCAATAATATTAACGCTCAAAATATTAGCAAAAGCCATGTGTTTATTGGCTTCAGTAAATCCTATGATTCCAAGAGCGGTAATGCCTGAAAGCAAAGCCACATGTCCAATTTGACCGAATGAAGGTGCGTTTAAATAATCACCACTTACGAATAACCAAAACAAAGTAAAAAGTACGGTAATGGTGGTACGATAAAAAATAAAGTGAAGTGTGTTTGTTTTTAAGCTGCTTTGCCTGATTAATAAATCAGTAATAAAGAAACAAAAATAAATGAGGAAGCTAAATAAATATAATAGTTTGGGCATTTTATGTAAAATTCATATCTCAACAAACATATAACATACGTTCGACATTTAATGTCGAACTGTTATTTAGTAAAAATAATTTAGTGGCATCTTGACTTTTAATAAAAGCAGTGCAATAGCTAACAACAGCCTAAAATAACCTAAAAAAATGGTGACTGTAATTTAAAAAAAAGAATGAATTTTATGTGTTCTTTTTTGCTTTGCAACAAATAAATAAATAAAATGAAATGAAAAATTTTAAAGTTTTAAAGTCCCGTTGGAAGGAAAAATTTTGTAACAAACAGTTTTGAACCCTTGAAAAACATCCTACAATAAGTATTCTCCAATTGTTTAAAAATAAGCATTTGTTAGATGCACGTTAAATAATAAATTTGCTGCTATCAAAACAAAATTTCAAGAATGCAATATTGGAGAATAGAAGAAGGAAAAACTAACCTTACAATTCGAAGCCTGATTGCCATCTTGAATATTCATAAAATAACTATGGAAAAATTTTTCGAAGAAGAAAAGGAATAAAACACATTACCATCAAATTAACATTGAAGTTTTAATGGAATTAACAAAGCTGATAAAATTAAAGACCCAAATGTAGAATCAGCGGAGTAATGAGAAATAGTTACCTTACTTTCTATATCTACTACAAAAGATAAACAACAACCCTAGGTAAGGTCTAATAAACTCAGTGTTTAACCGCGAACTAAAAATTGAATCAGTACAAGTGGTAACCAAAGATTATTGGTACCAAAAAGAAGTGGTTCAAATTTTCCCAGAAAACAAATTATTGCATATTGCGATATGCAATAAATATTTTTTAGCATTTGTTTTTCAATTATATAAACCATAATATTGCATATTGCGATATGCAATATAATAAAATGTTATGAGACAAAAATCCTACCAAATGAAGCCGCAAGATGTGGTTTTATTACTTAAAATAATTGCAATAAACACTGAAAACTGGCAACAAAAACCATTGGCAGATGAATTAAAAATGAGTCAGTCGGAAGTGAGCCAAGCTTTAGCGCGTTTAAAATTTGCAGGTTTAATATTGGAAAACGGAAAACAAGTGATGCGTTTGGCATTAATGGATTTTTTGCAATATGGAATTAGTTATGTTTTTCCTCAAAAACCAGGAGAAATTGTAAGAGGAATTGCAACTGCTCATTCAGCACCACCACTCAATAATAAAATTATTAGCACTGACCATTATGTATGGCCTTATGCAAAAGGAAATATTAAGGGACAAGCTATAATTCCATTGTTTAAATCATTGCCACAAGCAATAGAAAAAGACGAAAAATTTTATCAGCTAATTGCCTTAGTTGATGCACTAAGAGTTGGCAGAAAAAGAGAAAAAGAAATGGCTATTGTAGCGTTAAAAAATTTGATATTGAATGGAGAATAAAGTAATCAATATTCAGTTAGTGGCTAAAGTAGCTAAGGCACTTGGTAAAATTAACGAGCAGGTAGTTTTTGTTGGAGGTGCAGTGGTAAGTGTTTATGCCGATGACCCTGCTGCTGATGAGGTTAGGCCAACGGATGATATTGATTTTACTATTGAATTAACAGGGTATGGAGATTGGGTTCAATTAAACAGTCAACTTTTAAAGTTAGGATTTATGCCTAATACTGAAAGCAACAAAATTTGTAATTTTCTTTTTGAAGGAATTGAGGTAGACATTATGCCATCAGAAGATAGTTCAATTGGTGTTTCAAATAGTTGGTATAAACCTGGTTTTTAGTCAGTTAATGGAGTAATAATAAATAGACAAAAGATAAGAGTACTTTCAGTTTCTTATTATTTAGCTACAAAATTTGAAGCATTTAATAACCGAGGAGGTGATTATAGAACTAGCCATGATTTTGAAGATATTATTTATGTAATTGATAATTGTTTGAATATTGAAAATGAAATTTTACAATCAAATGAATCAGTAAGAAAATTTATTATAAATGAACTAAAAAAAATGCTTAGTAATACAAATTATAAGGAAATAATTCAAAGTCAATTGCACCCCAATATTGTATCAGGAAGATTCCCAATTATTTTAAACAAACTGCTTAATATTGTTGGTGAAATTGATGAATAATTCTATCGGTATTAAGGTTAACTGATGATTAAGTCAGAATGGAGGTATTGGAAGAGATTTGTTTTATAAAAATTTTAAAATTAAATATAACATTATGGAAAAAATTAAAGCAATGCAACATAATTTGTTTTAATATTGTCTTACCAATAAAATTGAGCCATGAATACAAAAAATTTTATTTCAGTTATTTTAATGAGCATGTTGTTTATTTTGCAATCATGTAAAAAAAATAAGCTCTGCGATGGAGATAAGGAGATAAAAGGTAGCAACCACTTGGTTGATTTGAGTGTTTTAAAAACTGTTCCTCAAATGCTTGACTCCTTGGCTAAATACCCTCAATTACAAGCGGTCCGCTTTTATGATGATGAATACATGACAAGTGTAACCTGCAATTATTTCTATAATGGGTTAAAAGTATTTGATGCAAGTTATCAATTAACAAAAAGCAAAAAATTTGGTTACTTCGATTGTTATGATTACACGCCAAAAGTAGCCATTCCAACTAATTTGGTTAAAAATATTGATGGCAAAAAAGCTCTTGAAATAGCACGAAAAGAAATTAACTTTAAAGGTAGTTGCTTAACTTATCAATTATGTTATTATTATAGCGATACTAGTACCACAGAAAAACCAAGTAGTTACAAATTAGTGTGGGATGTAAATGCCTTAGGTGGAAGTGCTTATGTTGTTTTAGATGCAACCACTGGTTTTATTTACCACAAGTTTGATGGTGTTTATACTGCTAAATAATATTAAAAACCTTCGGCACAAAAACCAAAGCAGCAATAATTACTGAAATTATTGATGCTATTAGTACACCAGCGGCAGCTAGGTCTTTAACCAAACCTGCTTGTTGGTTTCTTTCAGGGTGTAGTAAATCAACCAGTTTTTCTATCGCAGTATTCAATGCTTCGGCAGTTAGTACCAACCCTATTGCTAAGCATAAAAAAATCCATTCGGTAGTATTTACATTAAAATAAAAACCTGCACAAACTACCACCGCAACAGCTATTAAATGAAACTGAGCATTGCCTTCGTTTTTAAAAAGCCAAAACAAACCTTTAAATGCTGGCACAAACGATTTAATTCTGTTCTTAATAAAGTATATCATTTATGCTTTTTCCAATTTACTATTTCACCTAACCAAGCAATGGCATTCACTCTTTTTCTGCGTTTTAATCCAAACTTTTTAATGCTGTATTTTTTTATATGTTCAATACTTTCTTCCACCGAATCGGTAATTAACAAATGCCTTAAATCTTCGGGCGAAACTGTTTGTTTATTAACCATGTCGTCAATTAATTCAATAAGGTTCTTCCAATATTCCTTACCAAAAATAATAACAGGAAACTCTTGCATTTTACCCGTTTGAATTAAAGTTAATGCTTCAAACAATTCGTCCATAGTTCCCCAGCCACCTGGCATAATAACAAAAGCATAAGAGTATTTTAAAAGCAAGGTTTTTCGTACAAAAAAGTACCTGAACTCTACCGATTTTTGAACATAAGGATTTTCATGTTGTTCATGTGGTAAAACTATATTACAACCCACTGAACGCCCACCAGCTTCAAAAGCACCTTTATTTGCTGCTTCCATAATTCCTGGCCCTCCACCAGTTATTACTGTAAAACCAATTTTACTTATTTCGGCTCCCATTTTTACAGCTTCTTGGTAATAAAAATGGTCTTCATTAAATCTTGCACTTCCAAAAACAGTAACACAAGGTCCTACAAAGTGCAAAGCCCTAAACCCTTTTAAAAACTCAAAAAATACTTTAAACGAAAAAAGTAATTCTCTTCTTCTACTTCTTGGTCCTTCTAAAAACCTCCGTTCACTATTTAAATAGGTGTTTCGTAATTCTGAAATACTTTTTTTTGCCATACTTTTAATTAAAAAGACCATGGTCCATAGACTATGGACCATGGTCTAGTTTATAAGTTTCCTCTATTCGCTTGCTCGCGTTCTATGGCTTCAAACAAAGCTTTAAAGTTTCCTTTTCCAAAACTTTTTGCACCTTTACGTTGAATAATTTCATAAAACATGGTTGGTCTATCTTCTACCGGTTTGGTAAATAATTGTAGTAAATAACCTTCATCATCTCTATCCACCAAAATACCTAATTCTTTGAGTGGTTCTATGTCTTCTTCAATGGGTCCTACTCGGTCTAACAAGTCATCGTAATAACTATTTGGAACTTTTAAAAACTCTACACCACGCGCCATTAATTGCTTAACAGTTGAAACTATATCGAGCGTTGCAATGGCTACGTGCTGCACGCCTTCGCCTTCGTAAAATTCTAAATATTCTTCTACTTGGCTTTTTCTTTTTCCTTCGGCAGGTTCGTTAATTGGAAACTTAACATAACCATTTCCATTGCTCATTACCTTGCTCATTAAAGCTGAATATTCGGTACTGATATCATTGTCATCGAACGAAAGAATATTTTTAAAACCCATTACATTTTCGTAAAACGAAACCCACGGATTCATTTGATTCCAATCCACATTTCCTACACAATGATCTACATATAACAATCCTGTTGGCTCAGGATTATAAACCGATTTCCACTCTACAAAACCTGGCATAAATACACCATTGTAATTTTTACGTTCAATGAACAAATGCTCTACTTCACCATAAGTTTTAATACCACTCATGCGTACTTCACCATTGGCATCGGTTAAGGTTTTTGGGGCTAAACACGAAACACCACCACGTTTGGTAGTTTGTTCATGCGCATCATACGCATCATCAACCATTAAAGCCAAAACTTTTACACCATCACCATGTTTTTTATGGTGCTCCGCAATGGGAGAATCGGAGCGCAAAGGAGTGGTAAGCATTAAGCGCATTTTGTTTTGCACCAATACATAACTTACCCTGTCTTTTACTCCAGTTTCAGGACCAGCATAAGCCAAGCTTTGAAAGCCAAATGCAGTTTTATAATAATGTGCTGATTGCTTTGCATTTCCCACGTATAACTCTACATAATCGGTTCCATGTAAAGGTAAAAAATCACTTGTTTTGGGTAACATCTCGTTTGTTTGTTCAGTATTCATTTTTTTTTATTCTTCTAATAGTTTAAATCTTACCTTATTTTATATAAACCAAAAGACTTGATTTAATTTTTTTATAATTGGTGGATTTTATAAAATTACAGACAAATACATTTCTTCATTTTTAAAATCAGAATTGCTTAAATCATTATTATATAGATTTACTAAAGGGAATATAATATCCCAATTTTCTCCCCATACTATATTTCCTTCTACTAATTTAAATTTCTTAAAGTTTTCTATCTTTTTATATTTAGGATAAGCAGGATAGTTTTTTACAAAGCTTTCAAAATCAACCTTGTTTATTTTACCATCGGCAAAAACTAATTCAATCAAGTAATTATTTAAATATTTTGCTTTTATAATTTGATAGCTCATATTCATAATTTTTTAGTAATTTTTTCAACATTTATTTTTTTACCCATCACAAAAAACTCCGTCCATTTTATACAGATATCTTGATGATGGATTTTTATTAAATTAATAGCATCATTTATTTCACTATTTGCCAATACTTCTCTCCCGGAAATTTTCTTAACTTCTATTTTAACTAAAACACCCGCTTCATAAATCAAATCAAACTTCATTTCACATTCAGCTTTACTAACATGAACATGAATTGGCAAATGCTCATTCGAATAAAAGAAAAAAATCAATCCGAAATACTCATAAATTTTAGGCATGTAATGAATTTTTTATGAGTTCAAATTTAATAATAAATAGTATTCAATTCAATTTTCTTATTGTTGTGATAAATACTATCAAATCTAAAACTTGGCAGCCATCCACAATCTTCACTATACCATGATCCTAAATTATAATATAAAAGTAGTGTGTCAAAATCGCTCTTAGGTTTTATTTTAAATAAAATCATTTTGGTATCATTTTCGTTTAAATTTAAAACTACTCTGGCATTTAAAGAATCTAAATAATAAAAAGATGAACTTCCTTTTTTATCTCTCATTTCTAGACTGTCAAAGTTTTGAAACATATTCAGATTCGTTAATTTGTCTTTTATGATTAGTTTACAAATTGGAGAAACGGGTGATATGCTGCAAGGCCTTACTTTTTCCTTGCAGCCCAATACTGATAATACTAAGATTATAATTAAACTATATGTTATTTTATTCAAGAACATTTACAACTTTTCATTACCAACCAATTCAACATTCAAAACCCAACACTCAAAATTCCTCTACTCCACCCAAGTTTTATAATAACCCGGATCTTCCATTTGCATGGCAGCTTCGGTTATTTTTAATGGATAAAATGGATCTATCATCACTGCTAATTCTTTGGTTTCAGTTTTACCAATACTTTTTTCAGCCATTCCTGGATGTGGGCCATGTGGAATGCCTTTTGGATGTAAACTTATCATGCCACGCTCCACATGTTTACGGCTCATAAAATCACCATCAACATAATATAAAACCTCATCGCTATCTACATTGCTGTGGTTATAAGGCGCAGGAATTGAAAGTGGATGGTAATCATACAAACGAGGCACAAATGAACAAATTACAAAATTGTGTCCTTCAAAAGTTTGATGAATGGGAGGTGGCATATGCACACGACCTGTTATTGGTTCGTAGTTATGAATGCTAAATCCATAAGGATATTGAAATCCGTCCCAACCCACGGCATCAAATGGATGTGCGGCATATGTATATGGAAAAATCATATCCTCTTTTTTTATTAAAACTTTAAAATCACCCGTTTCATCAAATGTTTCTTTTAGTACGGGTAATTTTATATCGCGTTCGCAATAAGGCGAATGTTCCATTAACTGTCCGTATTGGTTTAAGTAACGCTTTGGCGGACGAATTGGAGAAAATGATTCAGTAATAAAAAGTCTGTTATTCTCTGTTGCAAAATGCAATTGGTAAATGGTTCCACGAGGAATTACTAAGTAATCGCCATATTCAAATTCAATTTGACCGTATACTGTTTTTAAAACGCCTGAGCCTTCATGAATAAAAATTACTTCATCGGCATCAGCATTTTTAAAAAAATAATCTGTCATGCTTTTTTGCGGAGCAGCAGCAGCCAAATAAACGTCTTTATTGAACAAAACATAAACCCTACTTTTCAAATAATCGGCTTCAGGGGCAGTTTTAAAAGTTAAAAAACTACGGTTTTGTAAGTTTTTTTCAATGGCTGCTTTGGGCGCAATGCTATAAGCTTCGCCTATTTCTTTTACCAAAGTTGGTGCATTACAATGATAAACCAATGAATACAAACTGCTAAAACCTTCGGTAGAAACTAATTCTTCTGCATATAAATTGCCATCAGGTTTGCGAAATTGTGTATGTCGTTTTGCGGGAATTTGTCCTTGTTTGTAGTAAAATGCCATTTTATATTGGTGTTTAGGTGTTGATGTTTTTAAGTGTTTAGGTTAAAAGTTTTGTTTTTATTGTTTTTATTAGTTAAAGTTTTGTTTTTAAATATCGAATCAAACCTAAGGTAATATTAGTATGTTCAATTGATAATTGATAGCATTTTTCAAAATCAATTGTTTCAATATATTTTCTGTCACTTAAAATATATAACATACTTCTTACTTCCATTGACGATGTGGCTGAAAATTCTAAAAAACGAATAAACTCTTTATTACTATATCTGCCAAATCCTTCTGCAATATTGTTCTTAGTAGATAAAGCCGCTCTTTTTATTTGGTCTTGAGTAGAAAAGTCTTTGTTTTTCATTTGATTTTCACAAATATCAAAAATTACATTCACCAGTTCTCTCTATTTTTTCCAACAATCTAAATCTTCAAAACGGTCAACTTTACTCATAAATAATACATAAATACTTTAACACTTAAAACTTAAACACTTTTGTATTTCAAACTTTAACACTTTTTTGAGCCAACAAATTTATGTTTTTTTGTGACTTGTAATAAATACTATTTTATTAAATTCATTAATTTCTCTTAAATGTATAAAACCATTCTCTTCTTATTTTTAATATTGGTCTTTTTTGCCTGTGGCAATCAAAATAAAACTAATGCTGTTTCTCAGAGTATAGATTCGGTTGCAATAAAAGCTGGTGCTAAAGAAGTTTCTGAAAAAATAAATGAAAACCCTACCAATGCAGCACTTTATTTTGAAAGAGGTTCCAAATATTTTGAAAAAAATATTTTAGAACGGGCTGAACTTGATTTTAAAGATGCAAGTACTTTGGATTCGAACAATGTAGATTATTTATTTATGTATGCCCGAACCAATTATTTATTAAATAAAACCATTTTAGCTGCTACCATTTATGAAAAAATAATTGTACTTGAACCAACATTTATTGACCCAAAAATAAAATTAGCCGATTTATATTATATAACTAAAGAACATGAAAAATCTATTTTATTAGCCAATTCGATAATTGCTTTAGATAAAACCAATGCCTATGCTTACCACATAAAAGCAATGAATTATAAAGACGTTGGCGATACGTTAAAGGCTGTTGCAAATTTTCAAAAAGCCATAGAGCTTGACAATAACGATTTTGATAGTCATATAATTTTGGCAAAAATATATTTAGCACAAAAAAACAAATTGGCTTTAGAATATATTAACGCTGCACTAAGAATTAAACCTAACGATATAGATGCACTATTTGCAAGGGCTACTTTTTGGCAAAATGAAAAACAGTATAAAATGGCTTTAATAGACTATGGTAAAGTTATAGAAAAAAATAAAGAATACTACCAATGTTATTACAATGTGGGCTATATAAATTTTGAAACTGGTTATATTAAAGAAGCCATTTATAACTTTGATAAGTGTGTAAGAATGATGAACGATTTTTTACCTGCTTACTACATGCGCGGGCTTTGCTACGAAATATTGAAAGATAAAACCAATGCTAAATTAAACTACGAATTTGTAATAAATAAAGATCCCAATTATTTATTGGCAGCACAAGGTTTAAAAAGGTTAAAATAATAGTTCAAAAATAAATTGTCACATTAGCTTTTTGTCATAAATCTGTCATTACACAATTATTTTTATGCAGTAAGCGTTTTTTTATTGTCTTGTAATTAAACAAATAAAAAAACGTTATGAATATTTTTAAAAAATCGGACAATAATTTGGATGAATTAGTGTTTGAAAACAGAAACAAAGCTTACGGAGCGTATGTGTTAAGAAGCAACTACAATAAAAACTTAAAACGAAGTTTTTTAATTACATTTTTGGTGCCATTGGCATTGGTTATTTTTTCAATTATTTTTAATAAATTAAATGGAAATAACAGACCCGAAAAACCATTAGAAAAGGATAATGATAGCTTAGTGGTATATGTGTATGAAGTACCTAAAAAAGAGTTGCTTAAAGAAATTGAAAAAGCATTTACTAAACCACCTTCAGTAAAAGGAAGTAATATAGATTATACAATAAAAAGAAACGATGAAGTTAAAGATATAAAAACTGATTCAATATTCGTTTCTAAAATAATTGAAGGACCTTTAAACCCAATTGGTAACAATAATTTACCAATAGGAAAAGGTAATGAAGGACCAATAGTTGATGCTAACGAAGGAAATGTTTTTGATGGAACAACTGTGGAGCTTATGCCTGAATTTAATAGCGATTTATACAACTATTTAAGCAATGAATTACATTACCCAAAAGTAGCTTTAGAAAACAATGTTACAGGCAAAGTTTTGCTATCGTTTGTAATTGATAAAAATGGTGAAATAGGCGAAATAGAAGTGTTGAGAAAAGTTGGATTTGGATGTGATGAAGAGGCAATAAGAGTGATAAAAAATATGCCCAAATGGAGCCCAGGCCAACAAAACAAACGCAAAGTAAATGTGAGAATGTTGCTACCAATAGTTTTTGAAGTAAACGATTAATTTATAAAAGCCTTGAAGCAATTCAAGGCTTTTTTTGATTTATTTTGAATTAAAAAACAATTTACTTACTTTTGACGTTAGTAATTAAAAGTGAAAGTTTAAATGATAATTTCTTTCGGAAACAAAGAAACTGAAAAGATTTGGAATGCTGAAAGAGTAAAAGGACTTGCAATTGAAATTCAGGAAATTGGTAGGCGTAAACTTAGGATGTTAAATAACTCAACTAATTTAACAGATTTAAGAATTCCACCATCCAATAGATTAGAGAAGCTTAGTGGAAATTATAGTGGTTTTTATAGTATAAGAATTAATGACCAATGGAGAATAATTTTTGAATGGAAAAATTCGAATGCTTATCAAGTTGAAATAATAGATTATCATTAATATGAAAAAGTTAAAAAACGTACACCCGGGCGAAGTACTATTGGAGGAATTTTTAAAGCCTTTGGCAATTTCACAATATCAATTAGCCAAAGACACATGTATTCCTCAAACACGCATTTCGCAAATAGTAAAAGGTAAAAGACGTATAACAGCTGACACTGCTTTAAGAATATCAAAATATTTTGGAACTTCAGCTAAATTTTGGCTTGGAATGCAGGATGATTTTGATTTAGAAGAAGAACAATTAACAATTGCAGATTTGTTAAAAACAATTCCAAAAGCGCAAATAAATGCAGCGTAATTCATTAAAATTGTGTTGAAACCTACAAATAGAATGTTAAATAGAAATTTATTTATTCCAATAATTGCTTTGTTTTTTTTGACCGTGTGTTTAATTTTAGGAACTCCATTCGAGTTTAAAATAGAACAAGAAGATACCATTGCAACATTGGTTCAATGTTTTTTAGTTGTCATTTTTTTTGCCATAGTTGTTTACTTTTCTAAAAAAATAACAAGAAGACTTTTAAAAATAGCAATCATTACAGTCACATCATTTTTAGGAATTTTATACATTTTAAATGGTATTTGGATTTCCTTGATATTGACTTCAAATTATCATCCAATGTGGCAAGATTTGATTGTTTATGAAAACAAAAGTGGCACTAAAATAATTAAACAATGGCGAAGAACGAGCGGTTCAATTTATGACTATAGAACACAAAGAATTATAGCTGATTATGGTAGTTTTAAAGTATTTATTCCTGCTAATCCTGATAATTTGGAAGGAGTTTGGAAAGTAAATCAAATTGAAAAGAATATAATTGAAGAGATAAATTTTACTAAGAAAAAATGAAAAAATGCCAGTTAAGAAATGAAATTTAGATTGTTTATCTACGCTAATTTTGCAACTAATTAATTTACATTTGCGTTCCAATGCATACGCCACTTTTAAAAGAAATTATTTCTTCGCTACCTGAAACACCTGGTATTTACAAGTATTTTGATAAAGATGAAACATTAATTTATATAGGCAAAGCCAAAAGTTTAAAGAAACGTGTAAGCAGTTATTTTAATAAAAACCATTACGAAAACCGCAAAACGGCTATAATGGTCAGCCGTATTTGCAATATTGAATTTACTTTAGTTGAAACAGAAATAGATGCTTTATTACTTGAAAATTCACTAATAAAAAAGTTTCAACCTAAGTTTAATATCAATTTAAAAGACGATAAAACATATCCTTTTATTTGTGTAAAAAACGAACCTTTTCCTCGTATTTTCCCTACCCGAAATCCTATAAAAGACGGAAGTGAATACTTTGGTCCGTATGCTTCGGGAAATATGATGCATACAATTTTAGACTTGATAAAAACCATTTATCCATTAAGAAATTGTTCATTCAATTTATCTAAAAAAAACATAACTGAATTAAAATTTAAAACTTGTTTAGAATTTGACATTGGCAATTGCAAAGCTCCATGTGTTGGTTTAATGAACGAGGACGAATACAACCAGAATATAAAAAACATTAAAAGCATTTTAAAAGGTAATTTAAGTGAAGTAAAAATACATTTAAAAACGCTAATGCAACTGGCTTCAGGCGAACTAAAATTTGAAGAAGCAGCCAGGTATAAACGCAAGTTAGATGTGTTAGAAAACTATCAAAGTAAATCGACAATTGTTACTGGAATAGTGAATGATGTAGATATATTTAGTATTGTTAGTGACGAAAAATTTGCATTTATAAATTATTTAAAAGTATCGAATGGTATAATTATTCAAACACAAACTTTTGAGGTAAAGAAAAAACTAGAAGAAACTGATGAAGAATTATTGGGTTTAGCCATAGCCGAAGTGCGAGAAGAATACCATAGCACTAGCAAAGAAATTATTGTTCCGTTTGAACTTGATTGGAGCGATGACAAAATAGAAATTATTGTTCCAAAAGCTGGAGACAGAAGAAAACTTTTAGACTTATCGCTTAAAAATACTTTGTATTACAAAAAAGATAAGTTAACAAAGTATGAAGCAGTGAACCCAGAATTAAAAGTGGATAGAGTGCTTACGCAAATGAAAAACGATTTGCGTTTAAAGGAATTACCTCATTATATTGAATGTTTTGATAACTCAAACTTACAAGGAACTAATCCGGTTTCGGCATGTGTAGTTTTTAAAGATGCAAAACCAAGCAAAAAAGATTACCGCATTTTTAATGTAAAAACAGTGGAAGGACCAAACGATTTTGCAACTATGGAAGAAGTTATTTATAGACGCTACAAACGACTAAAAGAAGAAGAGCAACCATTGCCCAATTTAATAATAATAGATGGTGGAAAAGGCCAATTAAGTTCAGCTATTAGCAGTTTACAAAAACTCGATTTGTATGGAAAAATTCCAGTAATTGGCATAGCAAAACGCTTAGAAGAACTATTTTATCCTGAAGATGAATTTCCTTTATACCTTGATAAAAAATCGGAAACATTAAAAATAATTCAGCAACTAAGAGATGAAGCACATAGGTTTGGAATAACTCACCACAGAAACAGACGTAGTAAAAATACATTTATAACTGAATTAGAAAATATAAAAGGCATAGGACCCGAAACAGCTAAAATGCTTTTAAAAGAGTTAAAATCGGTTAAAAAAATACAAGAAGCAAGCTTAGAACTACTAGTAAATATAATAGGTTCAGCAAAAGCTAATTTGGTTAAAGCTTATTTTGAGCAATAATATTTTTATGTCTAAAAAATAAAAACAAAGGAAAGCCAAAAGCAAAACCGATAAAAACTATTACCAAAGGAAATAACCAAAACAATTTTATTTTTAATCTTACTCCTTCTACTATTACAAATAAGGTACCTGCAATGGCTCCTGTCCAAAAATCGAAAGTTAAACTTTTTGCATAATAATTATCAACCCAAGTGCTTTGTATAAATTGAATTACATTAAAATTGCCATTATTTACTTGTGTTCCTAAAACCATAAAATAAAAGGTTAAAGCACCACCAACAAAAGATAGAAATAAATAAAAATAATGGACGTAATGATTTAAGGTTTTCATGCTTATATTTTATAAATTTTTTGATCAATTAGTTTCATAATAAAATCTCTTTTTTCTAAACTTATCGAAATTTCATGCTTATGATTTAAGGTTATAAATCCACCATCGCTTTTACTAATTTCTGTAATAAAATCTAAATTTACAATATTCGATTTATTAATTCTTATAAAATTATGAAGGGGTTCTAAAACTTCTTCAAAATGACCTAAATTTTTGCTAACAATATACATTTGATCTGTATCAAGAATTACTTCAGTATACGATCTATCGGCTTTCATTAATACTAAATTTTTTAAATCAATTAATTTTACACTATGCCCAACAGTAATTGCAATTTTTTTCCCTGCATTTAAATCCAAATTTTCTTTTAATGCATTATATATTTTTTTGCTTTGAATACGTTCGTTTTTTAAAATAATTTTATTAACTGTTTTAACTAAAATATCATCACTTATAGGTTTTAATAAGTAGTCAGCAGCTGATAGTTTAAAAGCTTCTACAGCATATTCGCTGTATGCAGTTATAAATACAATTTCAAAATTTACTTCATTTTCATCAAAGTAATTTAGTATTTCTAAACCACTGTTTCCAGGCATTTCTATATCTAAAAAAACCAAATCAGGTTTCATTTTTTTTATTGCATTTACTCCCAATTCTAAATTATTACACATTGCTAAAATTTCAATGTTAGGAAAATTTATATGAAGCATGGCTTTAAGTAAATTTAAAGCTCTATTTTCATCATCAATTAATATTACTTTTAAATTCATTTTTTTATAACATAACCGGTATTTCAATAATTACTCTAGTGCCTATTGGCAAGTTGTTTTCATCGTACAAATCTATTGTTTCTACACCTGTAATTCTTTCTTCTTTATTTTGATTTAAAATTTCAATTCTTTTTTTATTGGCATTGGAAGAAAATGAAACGTGCATTTTATTTTTTACCCTATTTATTTCATTGCTTTTAACCCTTCCTACTCCATTATCTTCAATGGTTATAGTTAGCATGCTATTGTTCATAGTAATATATATAAACAGTTTTTTATCTTCTTTTTTATGTAAAAGGCCATGTTTAATTGCATTCTCAACATAGGGTTGAATTATCATTGGCGCAATGCGAATATAATCTTTTGCTATATTGGCATCAACTATAAAATTATAGTCTAACATGTCGTTAAACCTAACACTTTCTAATTTTACATATAGTTCCAAAGCTTGTATTTCTTCCTTTAAAGTTACCGATTCTTTTTCACTCATTTCAAGTATTAACCTTGTAAGATCACTAAATTTTACCAAATATTCTGACGCATTCTTTTTGTCGTTTGTGTATATAAAACTTTGAATTGTATTTAAAGCATTAAATACAAAATGAGGGTTCATTTGTGTTCTAATACTTGTTAGTAATGATTGTCTCAAATCTTTTTCTAATGTAACTTTATCTAATAAAATTTTATTATTCATATTAATAATTCTAATTCTAATTGACATTATTAATAAAACCAAACCCGATGATACAACTATAATTGATATTATAAACCACCATGCTTTATAAAAAGGAGGAAAAATAATAAAGTTAAATTTTACCACATTCGAAGCAATTTCATTTACTAACTGTATTTCAAAAGTATAATTACCTGGCGACAATGAATTAATGTTAATTTGACCTTGATTTGCGTTTACAAATTTCCAATCATCTTCTTCATTCAACTTGTACTTTATAGCAATATTTTTGGGGTATTTAAAATTGATTATATCAAAATAAATATCCAAATTATTTTGATTGTCTTTCAAGTTTAATAAATCTTTTAAATTTTCTCCATTAACCAAAATTTTGGATATTGAAATAGGTGTTTTATATGAGGTCTTTTTAAAATTTAAATTTTCTAATTTAACAACTGTATTAGCCTCAGTTGCATAAATGTAATTTTCATCGCTCGCTAATATTTCAAATTTATTTGAAGGCAAATTATATAAATTCGTTATGTTTTGAACTTTTAAACTTGCTAAGTTAATTTTATACAAACCTAGGTTAGTTAAAACTATAATATTTTGGCCTGAAATACATATACTACTTATCGATTTTAGTGGCTCATCATTTAATAATTTAATCGAACTCGAATCTTTAATTATATATAAACCTTTATTGTTTTCAACAGCGTAAATTATATTGTTTTCTTCTAATAAAAATTTTGCCGTAATTGAGTTTCCCTTGTATTTTATAGTGTCGAAAAAAGTGTTATTAAAACAAAAAACATTATTAATGCTAGCCGCATAAAAAAAGTTTTCTTTGGGTTGATATACCAAATCGAAAAAGCGCTCATTAGGTCCAATATTAAACAGGTTTTTTGAGTAACTTACGCTAATGGAATTATGCCATTTCAATTTTTTTTTAAAATTAAAAACAGATAAACCACTTGAATTTACAAATAAAAATTGATCGTCTACTTCTACAATTCGTTTAGCATTACTTACATATTGCATTTCTTTAACTTCATAGTCATTTAAATCAATAATTTTTTGTTTTAAAGTAGAAATATTTAATTCATTTCTTTTTTTGTTGTAATAAATATTTTCAACGTTTTTTATATCACCTAAAAATATCTCTTTTAAAATATTTAATGAGGTTTTATCTAAAATAAATACTTTGCCATTTTTTGTGCCTACAGCTATTTTGTTTTGATCATTTATTAAACAAATAGAAGTAATATTTTCATTAATTGGAAGTACTTTTTTAATACTATTTTGTTCTGGAATTATAAAAACCCCATTGTATAAAGTGCTTACCCATAAATTACCGGATTTATCTTTAATTTCATCGCTTATGCAATAGCCTTTAAACAAATATTTTTCTTTATTGGAAATTAAGTTTTTTCTTAAAAAACCATTATATGTATTTATAAAAATTTCATTTTCAATTTTTACAAACGTAGTTATATCAGCATTCCCTTCACTTAAGTTTGATACAATTTGCCAAGTACCTTTATTTAATTTATATAGTTTGTGTTCATCAAAATTTATTCCAAATATTTCATTACCAACACATTTTACAATTAAATCGTTTACAAAATTTACTTTAAATAAAAATTTAACTTTTTTGTTTTTATATAAAAATACACCATTTGAACTAAAAATTATTAGCCCAACTTTATCCATATAACTGCAATTTATAACTTTACCTATATTTGTTAAAGGAATAGTGTTTATTGAAAAATCATCAATATTTATTTGAATTAAACTCTGATTTTCTATTAAATAAACAAAATCATTGTCTAAAGTAATACCTGATCTTATATAAAAATTAAATGCCCTATTTGGATTTAATAAATTAATAGTATCATTTTTAATATAAAATATTTGCCCTGTAAAATTAGAACACCATATAACTCCATTTTTATCCTCCAAAATATTGCTTAATTCAAAGCTTTTCATTTGAGGATGATTAAAATATTTATGTGAATACCCAGAATATTTAGTTATTCCTTTTTTATGCCCAATCCATATGTATCCTTTTGAGTCTTCAAATAAATCATACACTTCTTTAGTGGGCAAAATATTTTCATTATCTAATGAAATAAAAGCAGGGTTTTGTGCCTTGGTAGTAACACTTAAACAAGTAGAAATAATTATTACAGAAATAATATTTTTAAACTTGATACTCATTTTAAATAGATAAATAATTTGCTTATTGATTAGTTTCAAAAGCAATTTTTTTAAGAAAGTTAAAAGTACAATCAGTAAGCATATAATGTACTTCTTCAAAGTCCTCTTCCTTCCCATGGTAAGGGTCAGGAATAGCATCTTCATTCTGAATCATACTATCGTAATGGCGCATTAATACTACTTTAGATATTGCATTAATTGGTTTTAACTTAAGTATATTTTGTAAGTTTGATTTGTCCATAGCAACTATGTAATCAAACTCAAAAAAATCATTTGCTTTAAACTGCCTTGCTTTATGAGTTATATTTAAATTATGAATTTTTTTTGCCATTTGTCTAGTTCTATTATCTGCCAATTCGCCCAAATGAAAAGAAGCAGTTCCAGCCGAATCAACAATAAAATTTGATCTTATTTTTAATTCATCCAAATGTTTTATAAAAAGTGCTTCTGCTAAAGGAGATCTACAAATATTCCCCAAACACACAAATAATACCGATGTCATCCTTATACTTATTTACTTCTTTCAAGTTTTGTTGCAAAATATTTTGTTTCCCCTCGCCATGGAAAAACCATATATCTTTTTGTAAAATATAAATTTATTCTTTCAACCGATAACGAAACATCTTCTAACTGTTTAATTAACTCTAATTCGCTGGCTTCTACACTAAAATCGAAAGATTCGGCAATTGGGCTCACTCCTTTTAAAGCTCCAAAAGTTTCTAAATTTAATTTGCCTTCATATGTTTTAAATACAAATCCTTTTTTACTTATTCTCAATACTTTTCCAGCCATTAAACCATTTTCATACACACCCCAATAAAAAAACGAAAATGTAATTAATAAAATTACAGTTAAAGTTAAAAGTATTTTTTTAGTAATACCTAGCACAACTCGTTTTGTTTTTTGGGTAAAATTTTCACTTTCCATTTATATTTATATTTAAATGCAATTTAATTTTTTAAATTAATTAAACAATTAATGAATTTATTATTAAAATTGAAAATTAAAAAAAACAAAAACATGAAGTTAAACTTACTACTTATTTTATTATTTCCATTATTTATCCATGCCCAAAACGACACTTTAGTGGAGGAAGAAATTGATTTTAGCCAATATGAAAATGCAACACCTGCAAGTAATTCGAAGAAATATTGTACTTCAAAAGTTTTGGGTATCAGTCCAAATAAATTAATCAGTATAGGTTACGATTTTCAGGGAAGTCATGAAATTGAAAACCATGATGAATTAAATACAATCGTAAATCATGGAGTTGCAAAAATAAATAATGCCAGTGGATTAAGGCTTGCGGCCAACTTTCCAGTAATATCAACAACTAAATGGTTGGTTAATTTGGGTGTAAATTACAACCAAACAAATTATGCTGTTGATACTAAATCACCAAATAATTATTTTATAAATAATTTAACTAATAATGGTTTAAGTACAACAGGAATCAGTGCCACTATTTTTAAACCAATTGATGAAAAACATTTTTTATTATTTTCGGGTTCGGCTGATGCAAATGGCAATTATAATTTTGGAAGTTCTAATTTATCAGATCAACTTTTTAAACCCAAAATATCGGCTGCTTTATTATACGGTATAAAAAGAAATGATAGATCAATGATTGCATTTGGTTTTGCTAGAACATACAGACCAGGTGGATTGGGTTATATTCCTTTAGTTTTATTTAACCATACTTTCCAAAACAGAAAATGGGGAATTGAAGCATTATTTCCAGCACGATTAGCTGTTAGAAGAACCTTTAATGCAAGAAATTTATTACTAGCTGGTTACGAACTTGAAGGAAATAGTTATAGTATTTTAAATAATAATGGTCCTACACAAAGCCCTTATAACGATTTAGAACTTAGAAGAAGTGAAATTAGAGCAAGGGTTTCATTTGAAAAATTAATAACCGGTTTTGTATGGTTTACTGCACAGGTTGGTTACAGAATTAACTACAATTTTAATATTGATAAAGGAGATAATATAAGACTAATAGGAAGTAAAGATGCCTATTACATGGAAAATCATCTAACTAATCCTTTGTATTTTAATATTGGAATACATTTGGTTAGTCCTTAATTTTAAACCACAGGTTTAAACTGTTCAAAGGCTTGTAAACAATCGTTGCAATAATGCATACTTCGGCATAAAGTTGGACCAAATGGAGTTTTCATTTCAGTATTTTTACTATCGCAGTGCGGGCAAATACTGTGTTCTAACAATTCCATAGTAATTTCTCCTTGATGTTTTGGAGGTGGTGCCAAACCATGTTTTTTTAAACACATTAATCCTCTTTCTGTTAATTTATTACTATTCCAAGGTGTATCAAAAGTTGTTTTTACTTCTATGGTTTCTATTCCTATTTCTTTTAACCTCTCAGCTACCATATTTTCCATCATTTTTATAGCAGGGCAACCAGTAAAAGTTGGGGTCATTTCTACATAAACATTGCTTTCTCCTCTTACTTCAACTTTAGTAATAATGCCCATATCTACCATACTTAAAGTTGGTATTTCAGGGTCTTTTACCGTTTCAAGTGCGGTCCATATTAATTTTTCGGTGATCATTTTTTTAAAATTACAAGGTTGAAAGATTACAAGATTGAAAGGTTATTTTAGGTATAATAAATTTGTATATTTTCAATCTTTCCAGTCTTTTTAATTGAGCATTTCGCCTACCATTCTGCACCTGGTTCAATTCTAAAAACCTCGCCCATTTCTGTTACCAATTGGTCTAAGTGTTCAGTATGATAACCTTTTCTTCCACCTAAAACTGGTTCCCAATCTTTTTCAGAAGGAATTTTTAAATTGGCTTTTTCAATGATTGGTGTAATTACTGCTAACCATTTGCTTTGTAAAGACACTTCCCCTTCAAAAATATTTTCTGTAATAAGTTGTTGCTCATAATCGCCTTTTTCAAACATGCCTAAAGCATAGTTCCAAGCATTGTTTAGTTCAGTTTGCATCCTTGCATGGCTTTCTTCATTTCCGTTTCCTAATTTATTTAACCAAATATCAGCATGAAAAACATGGTATTTTAACTCACCTTTTATTTTACGAGCTACTTTCGCCAATGGTTCAAAACTGCTGTTTGCTAAGTTGTCAAAACGCAATTGGTCGGCATGGTCAAACAAAAAATGACGGATAGTTGAAAAATCGTAATCATCGTTTTGTAACTCCAAAAACTGTGCGTTGTGAAACAGTTTAGCTTCGCGCATAAATGCGTTTGTATCAGGTTCAGGTTCGCCAAGTTCGTGTAATATTTGAAACAATGCTTGCGAATGTCCAATTTTATCTTGTGCCATTGATGAGAAAGCTATGTCCTCTTCTAATAAAGGCCCTAAACCAGTCCATTCACTGTTTCTATGACCTAAAACCAATAAGTCATCAGCCATTTTATATAATAATTCTTTGATGTGTTCCATATGCTTTTTTAATACAAGGTTAAAAAGATTGAAAAATTAAAAGTTAAATTGTTTAATTTTTATCAATAACATTTTCAACTTTGTAATCTTTTAATCTTGAAATTTTCAATTATTAAACTTTATTTTCCTTTTTGTACTTGTTAATTTTGTCCATAACTTTGTAACCACCTGCTTCACGGTATTGCTTTTCAGGCACTGTTTCAAAAATATCTGCATCATCGTAATCCGATGCAAATACATTGTTGGTTTTAACTACCCAAATATTTACACTTAAACCTCTTCGTCCGTATTGCTCTTTAGCAAAAAGTAAAGCCATTTCAGCATTTGGCGCATGTACTATTCCTGCATGAACATGTTGGTCGCCACGCTTTTTTTGATGAAACACTTCATACGTTTCAAATTGATCCATTTCGGTTAATGGAGCAATGTTATTGTCTTCATTTATTTTCTCGCGTGCTATGCGAGGATCGAGTGAGTTTATCATTTTTTTAATTTTTAAAATTTTAAAGATTACAAAATTTGAAGATTATTGTTTTTTCGTGTTACTTAAGTATTTCATAAAACCTTTTATGCTTTTCGATATTTCAACAATTTTTTCAATTAATTTATCATGTTGTTCTTTACTAATTTGACCGGTCATAAAAAAACTGTAACCATGTTTCTAATTTCTCCAGCCGAACCTTTTGAATACCTAAGAAACCTAACAAATTGAAGATTATTTTCGTATTCAAATCCTTCGGCAATGTTATTAGATATTGATAATGTTGCCCTTTTCAATTGATCTTTTGCAGAAAAGTCGTTTTTTAAACCACTGTTTTCGATTACTACAAAAATATCAACATAAAGTTCAATTGACTTTTTCCAAATATCCAAATCCTCAAACCGTTCAGTTTTCATGAATCAATTTCTAATCTTTTAATTTTCTAATTTTTGTAATCTTATAATTACCTATGCTAGCGGTGTAACGTATTTTTCATCTTTTCTTAACAATGCTGCACGTACCCAACGGCCTTTTTCTTCAGCCATTCTGCGCACTGCTAAACGTTCTGCATTGCAAGGGCCACCACCATTGATTACACGTTTAAATTCATCCCAATCTGGCTCGGTGTATTCCCATTTAACTCCCAATTTACTATTCGTATCTTCCACTTTCTTTAAATTAGCATCAGGAAGTTCCAAACCTAAATCCCAAATTTTTGGAACATACATATTTAAGAATTGTTGGCGCATATCATCGTTGCTTGCCATTTTAACTTTCCAACGCATTAATATTTCGGTATGACTCGATATTTTATCGCTTGGACCAAAAAAATGCATAATTGGCGGCCACCATCTAGTTAATGCTTCTTGAACCATTTTGCGTTGAGTTGGCGTTCCTGTAGCTAATGTAACTACATTGTCATGTCCATATTTTAAATGGAAACTTTCTTCCGTACAAATTCTATCTAAAGCTCTGCAATAAGGGCCATAGCTTCCTTTTGCATTTGCTACTTGGTTAATAATTGCACCTGCATCAATTAACCATGCTATAATACAAGCATCAGCCCAAGTATATGCAGGGTAATTAAATACATTAGAGTATTTTGATTTACCCGTGATTAAATCGTTAATCATGTCTTCACGGCTTTTACCTAAAGTTTCGGCAGCACTGTAAAGTAATTGTGCATGACCTACTTCATCTTGCACCTTAGCCATTAAAGCTAATTTGCGTTTAAAACCAGGGGCGCGTGTAATCCAAGTTCCTTCAGGCAATGCACCAATAATTTCCGAATGACCATGTTGTTCAATCATTCTAATTAACTGTTTCCTATATTCTTTAGGCATCCAGTCTTTTGGTTCAATTTTTTCGCCACGTGCTATGCGTGCTTCAAATTCAGCTAATTTAATTGGATCCTCTCCTGCAATCATTGCATTTGCTTTTTCATTTGGATCGATGTAAGCATTTCCGTACATATGTATATTAGTTTTTTGTTGTTAGTTAATAGTTATTGGACCATGGTCTATTTGCTATGGTCTATAAAACATCCGTTACCAAACGTTTTCTGAGGCCGCCCATTATAAAATTACTTAATTTTTCTGCTATTTCAGCAGCGTTCATTTTTCCATCCGGTTTATACCATTCGTTAATAAAATTAATGGTTGATAAAATACTAAGAACAGCAAATTTTTTATCTACTTGTTCAAAAATATCTTCATTTTCACCCTCCATTAAAATAATAGTAAATTGGTTTTCGTATTGTTGCCTTAATTGTTTAAATAATGTTAGTCTAGGTTCACTCAAGTTTCGCCATTCACTTAAAAATACAGCTGATTGATCTTGGTTTTGGGTAATTGTTTCAACGTGAAGTTTAATAACTAAACGCAATTTTTGTTCTGCATTAAAATAAATATCGTTTACTTCTTTGGCATTTGAAATAAATTTATTTGCCATATGAAAACATATACTGTCTAAAAGTTCCTCTTTCGATTTAATATGATGGTAAATGCTAGCTGCTTCAATTCCAAGTTCTGTTGCTAAATCGCGCATAGTAGTGCTTGCATAACCTTTTTGTTTAAAAAGTAATGCAGCAGTTTCAACTATTTGCTCTTTTCTATTGATGTTCAATGATTCAGCCATAACCTAACAATTGTTAGGCGAAGATATTAATTGATTTTAAATTTCCAAATTTTTTTTTCACGTTTTAATATTTTTTTAAAAATTATTGAAAATATTTTTTCTAGCAAATAAAAAAGTAATTTTAATATTTATTATGTTACAATTTAATAACACAAGGATAAGTTGTAATTAACAAAAAATTTACATATCTATTTCAATTTTGCTGAGCAAATCAAAAAATAAATATTTAAATGAAAAAAATTTTACTTTCTGCTCTAGTAGCAGTTTCAGCTTTTACAACAAAAGCACAAATCCCATTTCCAGTTAATATTGATACAACTTGGAATGTAAAAACAGTTTGGATGCCAAAGTCGCCTCTAAAACAACAACTTATATTTATTGGTGGTGTAGACACTGTTCAAACAACAGCAACCTACAACAATCCGGCAGGAAATACTTTGGCTAAACAATGGCATGATTATATTGCTTTTGTAAAAGATAACAATTCTACTAATGGAGAATTAGGTTGGGTAATTGTAAACCACGAAATGACCGAAAAAAATGATAAAGTAGGTGATGGGGGTGGAATGACTATGTTTAAGTTGAAGCGCACTAATGGCGATGTTTTAGAAGTTGTGCCACAAACAATTGCTGATGGACGTACTGGCAAATTTTTCAATGTTGATTTCGTAAATACAGTTGGCGAAACAGGTATGAACTGCGGAGGAATTGCGGGAACCGATGGTAGAATTTGGACAGCTGAAGAATGGATGCAAACAAGTAATTCAGGAATTTTTGCAAATGGTGCTGGCTTCAGAGATACCACAGATTTTATAATTGGAACAACAACTCCTGCTGGTTTTCCTGGAATGAATGGCAAAACGTTAAAGCGCTTCCAAAATTTAAACTGGATGGTAGAGGTAAACACTAAAACCGCAAAAGCTGTTCGTAAACAATACAATTGGGGAAGAGCTGGCTGGGAAGGCGGTGTAATTATGGCTGACAACAAAACAGTATTCCTATTTGAAGATGCTTCACCTGGAATTTTAGCCAAATTTGTTGCAACTAACGCTGGCGATTTTAATTCAGGGCAACTATATGTATACAAACAAGATGCTCCAACCAAGTGGATAGAAATAGAAAACAATTTAGATACATTAGTAAACTTAAATACAGTTGCTGTTAGAAGAGGTGCTTCTATGTTTAACCGCTTAGAGTGGGGACAACAACACAATGGTAAAATATACATTTGTGAAACAGGCAGAGATGCTTTTAGTTATAACAGTGGCAACGCAAGAAATGGCATAGTTGGTATGCCTTTGGTTCAAGGTTATAAAACACGTTATCAAATTACCAATAGCATGCCTTTCCCAGGAACAGATGCACAAGCTGCTGATTCTGTTCGTTTAGGTAAGTTTGCTGATTATTATGGCCGTATTATCGAATTTGACCCAATAACCAATATCGCACGCTCATATTTTGAAGGTGGACCATTAAGTGCTGGTTCTGCTTCTCAACCTGCTGGTGTGTATCCTGGTATCCACTTGTCAAATCCTGATGGAATTGATTTTATGACTATCAAGAATAAAACGTATATGATAATTCAAGAAGATTTAAATGGTATTACTTGGAATAGAATGCCTGCTGGAATAAC
>CAMCEM010000027.1 GCA_945873755.1 Chitinophaga pinensis
CATTTGTGGTGAAAATCGCCACCTTCGCAAGCCCGCAAAACGTTACATAATATCTAATGCTCTTAAAAATAATTAGAAGAGCAAAGCACTAAAAAACTAAAACTCACTTTGTGTTTTAATTTGTTCCCAACTCCTATTTTTAATTGAATCTAAAACCATCCAAATGGCTATAAACGAAAGTACAATTAACAATATAACTACAGGTAAAAAATCGCGAATTAAATAATGAATGCCGCCAAACGACAATGGAATTAATAAAGTAAAAATACCACGCACAAAACTGCTGCCTTTTACTTTATTGCCTGCCGATGCAGAAAAAGGTAAATCTTTAAAACTAATATAGGCAATACTTAAAACTATTAATATTTGGTTACTTATTCCTAAAATATAATTGGGTAAATACGACAACTTTAAAAACATAAAAACAAGTATTAAGATTAAAGCAGCTAATGGCAAATAAAATTTAGTTAATAACGATTTTACTGCTCCCAATTGCAGCTTCCCAGGCTTATCAATTGGGCTTACATAGTATATCCATGCTGCTTTAAATTTATCGCTAAAACTTAAATAGCCCAATGCAGTAATTAAAATAAAATTGCAAAAATAAACCACAAAAATATAGAAAAATGAATCGACTTCGGGAAATTGAATGCCATAACCACCATCGTTTTTTAAAAATACTAATACCAAATAAACCAGCAAGTAACCTAATGATGGATAAACTTTCATTTTAAAATCGCGGCTTCTACTTGTCATTTTCCAAGTGTGAATAAAGCTCATTCTTTCAGCTCCTTTTGCTGTAAAAATAGCACTAAAAAAACGCAAATAATTGCTAGTAAATTTAACTGGTTTTAAGTTGCTCTTTACTACTTTTTCTTCTTCGGTTGAATTACCAATAAGTGTCAATTTTTTATTAAACGATGGTGCTAAATATTGAATAACTACCCAAATACTTAAAACAGGAATTGTTAAAGCTAAAACGGTACAAACTATCAATTTAAAACTATTTTCAAAACTATTTAAAAACTGCCAAGCTGCGCCAAACCAATAAGAGGGAACAAACATGGAGTAATTAGATAAATTAAAATTAATGCCTTGTAAAGTAGATTTGCTAATAATTTTTGGTACAATTTGATAGCCTGCATAAAGCAGTATGGTTATTAAAATTTGAAAATAAGATATGAAGCTTTTGAATTTGTTAGGTGTGGTAATTTTTAATACCAAAATGTAAATGGTGTTAATTAAAAATACTGTAAATAATGTTGCAAATAATATTAAAATAAAAAAAGTAAACAGTGCCAACAAACCATTGTAATAACCCATGTAAATTAATCCTAAAAGGGTCATTGGCAAAGCCGTTTTTACTATGTGAATAATAATATAAAGTAACCTCGATAGTAAAAACGTTTTATCGTTTATGGGTTTTGGTAAAATTATAAAGTTATCTCTTACATCAATTAAAACTGTAGTAAAATCTGCTATTAAAGTAGATGCTAAAATAAACATATACATGGAAAAATAGATAGTTAATTTAGTTTCATAATTTTCGCCAATGTAAAATGAAAACATAAACATTAGTCCTAAAAAAATAGATAAAAATGTTTGCAAATAACTTACGTTGGAAGTTGGTTTGTTTTGGTTAGTTTTTCTTAGCGCATTAATGCCTTTGGGCGTTCTATCGCCCATTATATTTTTATACTTTAATATTGTTTTTAACTGATTGTAATTTACTCCAAAACTTTTATAAAAACCTTTTGGAAGCAATACTATAAAAACTAAAAATCTATCTATAAAATTCATATAAAAATTTTAGTTATTAAAGGCTTCTAACAATTGCGATGCGGCATTATTATTATTTGAACCTTGCGTTAAATAAGAGAATATTTGCTCTAAACTTTTATCGCCTTGTTGTTGTTTTAGTTCTTCAAAACTACCATCAGCTATCACAGTTCCATTATTAATTAAAATTATTCTGTCGCTTACTTTTTCTACTACATCCATCATGTGGCTGCTATAAAAAATTGTTTTTCCTTCCTTTGCTAATTTGCTTATTAAATCTTTAACAGTTATTACACTATTGGCATCAAGTCCGCTTAAAGGTTCGTCTAAAATCAATATATCAGGGTTGTGAAGTAAGCCCGAAATTATTAAAACTTTTTGCCTCATTCCTTTGCTAAACGTTTCCATTCTTTGGTTCATAACCGCTTCAAGTCCAAAAGCAATCAACATTTTTGTCATTCTTTCGTTAGCTACTTGCTCATTTAGCATATACAATTCGGCCATAAAAGATAGGAACTCAATAGGTGTTAAAACATCATATAACTCAGCTAGTTCAGGTACATACCCAATTTTACTTTTAACTAATAAAGCATCTTTTTTTATGTCTAATCCATTTACCAAAACTTCCCCTTCAAAATCGGAGATTAGGCCACAAATAATTTTAACAGTAGTGCTTTTGCCTGCTCCATTCGGACCAATATATCCTATAACTTGACCTGGATAAATATTTAAATTTATTCCTTTTAAAACTTGTTTTTCGCCATAGCTTTTAAAAACATTTACTAAACTTAAAATGGGTTCCATTTAAATATTAATTATTTGTGGCAATATAAAAAAACAAGAAGCAAATTGTAAAAAATATTTAATTTGTAAAAAACTATACTAAATAATAATTTTAAAAATGATAGATTTAAGAAGCGATACAGTTACTAATCCAACAAAACCAATGCTTGAAGCCATGATGAATGCCAAAGTAGGTGATGATGTTTTTGGTGAAGACCCAACAGTAAATGAATTACAACAATTTGCAGCTGAAATGTTTGGAATGGAAGCTGCATTGTTTTGCTCTAGTGGAACTCAAACCAACCAAATAGCAATAAAATTACATACCCAACCGGGCGATGAAGTTATTTGTGATAAACTTTCGCATGTATATTTATATGAAGGTGGAGGCATAGCATCAAATTCTGGTGCTTCGGTTAGATTAATAGAAGGGAATTTAGGACGATTTACAGCAAGCCAAGTTATTGAAAACATAAATGATAAAAACAATATTCATTTTCCAATAAGTAAATTAGTTTGTATTGAAAATACAGTAAACAAAGGTGGTGGTGCCTGTTGGGATTTAAACGAGTTAAACAAAATTAAATCGGTTTGTAATGAAAATAATATGGGTTTTCATTTAGATGGAGCAAGGTTATTCAATGCCATTATTGCAAATAATGAGAATCCAAAAACCTATGGAAACTTGTTCGATACCATTTCAATTTGTTTAAGTAAAGGTTTGGGCGCTCCAATTGGTTCACTTTTACTTGGTTCAAAAAACAACATACTCAAAGCAACCCGAATAAGAAAAGTCATGGGAGGAGGAATGAGGCAAGCCGGTTTTATAGCAGCGGCTGGGTTGTTTGCATTAAAAAACAATATAACGAGGCTGTCAATTGACAATGAAAGAGCAAAAATTATTGCAAATGTTTTGCAACAAAAGAAGTTTGTTGAATTTGTTTATCCTGTCGAAACCAATATTGTAATATTTAAAGTTAAGCAAAATCAATTAAGTATTGAAAAATTATTACACGAATTAAACAATAACAATATAAAGGCGGTAAGTATGGGGAATAACCTCATTCGCTTTGTTTTACATTTGAATATTAGTGATACAGAATTTGATTTTATTGTAAATAAACTAAATGACCTGAACTAAATAATGGCAATACTTTGAAAATTTAAAACATTTTAGCATATTCGCCCTCCTTTATGAAAAACATAGTACTCCTATTATCTATTTTATTACTAGCTTGTACGTTAACGCAAGCTCAACCTCAACCCCGCAAAAAGAAAGTTGCAAAAGGTTATGATCAAATTTATCCATTCGTAAAAGGTAAAGCAAAAGTGGTTAAAAACGGTAAAATTGGATATATTAATATGGAAGGCGAAGAGTTTATTCCTTGTAAATACGAAGAAATTTATCCATTTGAAGGCGGAAAAGCAAAAGCAAAACGTGATGGTAAATATGGTTTTTTAAATGAACAAGGAGAAGAAATTATTGAATGTAAATTTGATTTTATAGGACAATTTAAAAACGGTAGAGCCGTTGTAAAACTTGATGGACGATTAGAAATTATTGATACCGAAGGTGCTGTTATAACTGAAGGAAATCACAGTGGTAGTTAAATTTATTTTATTTCAATACAAACATAAACTCAAAACAGTTAAATATATCAAAAGTAAAAACATTGTTTAACAACAATTATAAAAAATGACAGAATTAAAGAAAAAATTTGCCGAAAAAGCGCTACCACTAGCTGTAGAAATTAGAAACTTTGTTAAAGAAAATGCTGACTTTGTTCTAGGAGAGTTTACTGTAGAAGATGTTTACGCTGGTCAAAAAGGAATTATAGGATTATTAACTGAAACTTCGTTGTTAGATTCGAATGAAGGAATACGTTTTAGAGGATATACCATACCAGAATTAAGACAATTATTACCAAAAGTACCAGGGGGCACCGAGCCTTTGCCCGAAGGTTTGTTTTATTTAATGCTGTTAGGCGAACTACCAACTTACGATGATGTTTTAGATATTCAAGCAAATTGGGCGCAGAGAGCAACAGTTCCTGCTCATGTTTTTGCAGCTTTAGATGCAATGCCAATTACCACACATCCAATGACTCAGTTTGCAATTGGTATCAATGCTTTACAAACTGAATCGGTTTTTGCTAAAGCTTACAAAGAAGGAATTAATAAAAAAGATTATTGGGATTATACCTACGAAGATGTTTGCACTTTATTGGCTCGCATTCCAGTAGTAGCGGCATACATTTACAGAAGAACATATAAAAATGGCGAACACATTGCTCCTGATCCAAAATTAGATTGGGCTGCAAACTTTGCCCACATGTTGGGTTACGATTTGAATGAATTTTATAAACTAATGCGTTTGTATTTGGTTATTCATGCTGACCACGAAGGAGGAAATGTTTCTGCACATACTACCCATTTAGTTGGTTCTGCGCTATCTGACCCCTATTTAAGTTTTGCTGCTGCCATGAACGGCTTGGCAGGACCTTTACACGGATTGGCTAACCAAGAAGTGGTGCGTTGGATTAAAGACATGCAAGAGGAAATTGGCGAAGACCCAACAGAAGAACAAATTGCAACTTATATTCAACAAACTTTAACCGAAGGAAAAGTAGTTCCAGGTTATGGCCATGCAGTGTTGCGTAAAACCGATCCAAGATTTACTGCTCAACAGGAGTTTGCAAAAACTTATATGGCCGATGATAAATTGGTTAATATAGTTTGGAAAATATACAAAGTAGCTCCGCCAATTTTAGAAAATACAGGTAAAATTAAAAACCCTTGGCCTAATGTTGATGCCCATTCAGGAGCTTTATTATTACATTATGGTTTTGCAGAATATGAATTTTATACCGTGTTATTTGGTGTAAGCCGTGCTTTAGGTGTTATGGCTTCATTGCTTTGGGATAGAGCTTTAGGATTGCCTTTAGAAAGACCTAAATCGGTAACTTACGAATGGTTAAAGAAAACGGTAGAAGCTAAAAAAGCAAATGCATAAATTTATTATAAATACAAAAGCCTTCAAAATAAAATTTGAAGGCTTTTTTTGTTTATTATCTATTCTAATAGTAAGCTTTACAAAGTCTTTTATTGGGGTTATTTTTCAAAACTACGTTTCATATTATATCCTTTAAGTACTTCGATAAAAATTCTTAAACAAATACATATTATTTGCTTACGGTTGGTGTTTTCACCCACCTTTTGTTTATAAATACTCATCGGCTTTCTTTTATTTAACAAACAACAGTTCTTTTGAATTTATTACTGACTACAGAAATGGCATTTAGCTTTATTTGGTTGGTGAAAACACCAACCATAGGCAAACCCGTTAAAAAATGAATATAGACTTTTATACGATAACCCCTAATTTCATTGGGGCTATTAATATTAAACTCCTTTGGAGTTTCTCTTTTTTTGCTTCTTAAGTTGACGCACATGGTGTTTACACCACCCTTTTTGTTTATAAATACTCATCGGCTTACTTTTATTTAACAAACAACAGTTCTTTTGAATTTATAACTGATTACAGAATTAACATTTAACTTTAATTGGTTGGTGAAACACCCTAGGCAAATTTTTGTATTTTGTGCTTTTTAATCCTCCCCCAACAAAATAATGGTAAGCCTTACAAAATCTTCTACACTTAATTCTTCTGCGCGTTTATCGGCAAATTCGGTAATTAAGGTTTTGTCTTGCACCAACGAACCAATGGCATTACTTAATTTTTTCCTGCGTTGGTTAAATGCTAATTTTACTACTTGCTTAAACTTTTTAGGATTGCAGCCTAGTTCGGTTTCTTTGCGCATTAACCTCACCACCCCCGATTTTACTTTTGGTGGAGGAATAAAAACAGTTTCATTAACTGTAAATAAGTATTCTACATCAAAATAAGCTTGGGTAATTACACTTAATATTCCATAATCTTTAGTTCTAGGTTTAGCTCCCAAACGTTCAGCTACTTCCTTTTGAAACATACCCACCATAAGTGGTATTTGATCTCTGTTGTCAATTAATGTAAATAATATTTGACTAGAAATATTGTAAGGGAAATTGCCAATTAAACTAAACTTGTTAGTAAAGTAATTATTAAAATTTAAGTTTAAAAAATCTGCTTCCAATAACCTGTTTTCCAATTGAGGATAATGGCTTTTTAAATAAGTTATTGATTCTTTATCTAAATCAATTGCCCAAGTATTAAATTCTTTATTTTCTAGCAAGTATTTAGTTAAAACACCCATTCCGGGACCAATTTCTAAAATATCGGGTGTGTTACATTTATCGGTAAACGCTTTTACAATGTTAAATGCAATATTTTCATCGTTTAAAAAATGTTGACCTAAGTGTTTTTTTGCTCTTACATCATTGTTTTTCTTTGATGATAAATAAAATTTTTCCATAACTATTTTTCAAAGTTAATTTAATTTGGATTTTATTTTGATTTTATTAGTTTTGGCAAACAAAATTTAAACAAATAACACATGAAAAACTTAATTAAAGTGATGGCAATCCTATTGTTGACAGCTTTTACTACTTCAACATTTGCCCAAAACAAACCTAAAAAAGAAACACCTAAAAAGGAGGCCGTTAAACTAAAAAAAGATGGTACTCCCGACAAACGTTTTAAAGAAAACAAAAAGGAAGAAGTTAAATTAAAAAAAGACGGTACTCCCGACAAAAGATTTAAGAAAAAGTAATTTTTAAAAGCCTTTGGTAAATGCTTTAAAATGCTCGTCAATTCGAGCGGAGTCGAGAATTTAATACTCAAGTTTTAAAACATTTCGTCTTCGCTCAATGTGACAAAACGCATGAGGCTGTCCTTTTGAGACAGCCTCTTTTTTTTACTAAATACTTTACTATTTCGTTACTAAAACATGCCTAAAATACTATTACTAATTATTCCTTTTTTAATATGCTGCAATAAAGAAAAGGAAACTACAACCAATGTAAACTTAAATGATGGTTTACAACTAAATATTTTGTTTGATAATAATTTACTCGAAGACATTAATAAAATGAATGGAGTAAGCAAAAAAACTACGTTTGTTAATGATAGAAAAAACATAGCAAATAGTGCTGTTCATTTTAATAGAGCAGATTCGGCTGAAATAATTTTTGGAGATATTGAAAATGCCTCATTTACTAATAATATTTTTAGTATAAGTTGTTGGGTATTGTTAGAAGATACTTTGAAACCATGCGCTATTTTAAGTAAACGCAGTGCTTATGGCGGTTTTGAATATAGTATTGACAATCACTTTAGAAACAAACAGTTTTTTAATTTTGACAATTGGATAGCCAGTGGAACCAATACAGTTTACGGAATTGATCCTTTAAATGCCTCTGCACAAATTAATATAAATACTTGGCAACACTTGGTTTTTGTAGCTGATGGAAGCACTTTAAAAGTGTATCAAAATGGGGTGTTGCAAAATGGTATTGACAATAGAAACATCAATGAATCATTTACAAATACCGATAAACCATTGGTAATAGGCAATGGTGGTGGTTATGGAAGAAACTATTATTTTCAAGGTGCAATTGATGATATTAAAATGTACAATCGTGTATTAAATGCAGATGAAGTGAAGGCACTTTATAATTAGAATTTGTTAATAATTAAACTCGCCATGTTCTGTAATAACAAGCAGTTCGTTCTTTTCTGCATCTTCTACTCTACCAATTATTTGTGCTTCAATATTAAACTTGTTTGCAATTGCAATTAAGTCTTCAGCAGTTTTTTCATCCGTATAAAATTCCAACAAATTACCCATGTTAAATACTTTATACATTTCGTGCCACTCACTATTGCTTTGGCTTTGTATCATGCTGAACAATGGTGGTGTTTTAAATAAATTATTTTTGATAATTCGCAAGTTTTTAACAAAATGTAAAACCTTTGTTTGTCCACCTCCCGTGCAATGCACCATTCCATCAATTTTATCAAAATAGTTTTCAAAAACTTCTTTAATAATTGGGCTAAACGTTCTGGTTGGTGAAAGTATCATTTTACCCACGTTTAAAGGGTTTTCCGAAAGCTGTTCAGATAATTTTAAACCACCAGTATACACCAAATCATCGGGAACTTGCGGATCGAAACTTTCAGCAAATTTTTTATAAAAAGATGAAAGCACATCGTGGCGAGCCATGGTTAAACCATTGCTTCCCATTCCGGCATTGTATTCTTTTTCGTAGGTGGTTTGCCCAAAACTAGCAAAACCCACAATTACATTTCCGGGTTTTACATTATGGTTTGAAATTACTTTGCTTTTTTCAATTCTTGCAGTAACGGTTGAATCAACAATAATGGTGCGAACTAAATCGCCAACATCAGCAGTTTCGCCACCAGTAGAATGAATGTTTATTTCATGCGATTGCAACATGGCCACAAACTCTTCAGTCCCTTCAATTATGGCTTGTATCACTTCTCCCGGAATTAAGTTTTTATTCCTGCCAATGGTTGATGAAAGAATAATTTTATCGAAAGCACCCACACATAATAAATCGTTTAAATTCATCACGATTGCATCTTGCGCTATGCCTTTCCAAACCGATAAATCGCCTGTTTCTTTCCAATACAAATAGGCTAAACTCGATTTTGTTCCAGCTCCATCGGCATGCATAATATTGCAAAACTTTTCATCACCACCCAAAAAATCAGGAACTATTTTACAAAAAGCTTGAGGAAATAATCCTTTATCCATGTTTTTTATGGCTGCGTGCACATCTTCTTTTTGCGATGAAACGCCACGTTTCATGTATTTATCGTTGGTCATTGGAGGTAATAATTTTAACGCAACGAAGATGAATAAATTATTTTACTAAATAAATAGAAAAAGGAAAGTTAGGTTTCTTTCGAATTTCGAATTTATTCTTTCGAATTTAATTTGTTTCTATCAATTTTATAATCAGGTGCAATCAATCCCATGGTATGAATAATGTTTTTTTCTAATTTAGGCAAAGTATCAATTTGGTTTATTTTTACTTTGCCTTTTATTGGTTCATGTTTTATAGGTTCTTCAATAATGGTATCACCCATAATTGGATTTTCGACTGGAACTCCCATTATTTCTGGTTCAGGATAAGCTACCTCTCCTTGTGTTGTAAAAAAATCGACAGGATGTTTAACCACATTTATTGGCTTAATAGCTATTTCCCCAATTTCAGTATTTTCTATGGTATCAATTTCCCTTTTCAAACTATCCACTACTTCTACTTTTCCAATGGTGGCATTGTTTCCATTGTTATCGGTACAACTAAAAAGTGTGGTTCCAAATACTATGAATAAAGCCAAAGCAAATTTTCTACTTGCTGGTATATAGCTAAAAACAGTGTTTGGAATTTGAATATTTATTGGTGAAAGTTGTTGGTTTTTAAAACGACCACACACCTTTTGCCCGTAATGTTTGGCAAAATAATTTTGAATGTCTTGGGTATTAAATTTAGTAAAATCAACAACAGTTTTTTGGCAACTGCCACAAAAACGGCCTTGTTCGTTAGGTGACATTGCGCCCCAGTTTTCGTGGCATGGTTTAGGAATTTGAATTTTCATGGTTTTTTTGAATTAACTAATTCCAAGATGCAATTGGTTTTAGTTTTCCATAAAAATTATTCACCAAATTTTATGGGTAATACCATTTTCATTCTCACTGGTTTATCGTTCATTTTTCCAGGAGTCCAATACGGCATTAAATTAATAACACGAACCACTTCTTCATCACATCCAAAGCCAAGTTTTTTAATTACATCTATATTGGAAATACTTCCATTTTTCTCAATTACAAATTGTACAATAACTTTTCCGCTTATATTATTCTCTTTAACGATTTCAGGTATTCGTAAATTAGTCTTAATAAAGCTGTACAATTCGCTTTCACCACCAATAAATTCAGGCATTATCTCAGGGTTAGTAAAAATTGTATTTGAGTCAATTGTTTGCACAACTATACCAGTTGTATATTCTACCTCTTCTTCAAAGTGTGCACTTGTTATTCCTCGTACAGTACCTTGTAACACATTATTATTTATTTGAGGTTTTAGTTTATTTTTGTTTGGTGTAATTAAATCATCTCCTGTTTGTTTTCTTGGTTCAAAGAGCTTAATTTCTTTTGTTTTTGTGGGTTTAATTGAATTGCTACTTTCTAAAGCATCCTGATTATTTCCTGATAAACTGTCAACTACTTCTATTTTACTTATCGCTGCATGATTTCCATTATTATCGGTGCAGCTAAATAAAGTTGTTCCAAAAATTATAAGTAAAGCTAATGCAAATCTTCTGCTTGCTGGTATTTGGTAAATAATAGCACTTGGAATTTGAATATTGATTAAAGCTAGTTGCTCATTTTTAAAATGCCCACATACTTTTTGACCGTAATGTTTGGTAAAATAATGTTGAATATCTTCAGGAGAAAAGTTGGTAAAATCAACTACAGTTTTTTGGCAATTGCCACAAAAACGGCCTTGTTCATTTGGAGTCATTTTGAACCAATTTTCATGGCAAGGGTTTGGAATATTGATTTTCATAGAAAAATTAGTTTAAATATAAGTAATGTATTTTAAACAAATGGATGTCTTATTGCAATCATTTTTGTAAAAAAAATTAAGACGCGATAAATTGTGCTTTTACAAAAGAATGTTTTTAACTTTTAAATATATTACTTGATGTCATTGCGAGGCACTTTCGATGATTATCGCAAGCAATCTTTTTAGCTGTTAGATTAACATGCTGCATAAGGAATGATATAAATATTTATTTCTATTTATTAGTGAAATTAAAAACCACATCAATATATAGACTTCATAGTTTAAACGCTATGTTTTCTATTTTCTATGTGGTTCAAGTTTTTTTAAACAATGACACATAGCATTGCAACATCTTTTTATATTGATTTTTGAAAAAAATTATCCCTCGCAATGAGGTTTAGAATTATTAAAGAGCTTTAATATTAATTTTTAATATCGTATTTCTTTAAAAATTTATCATTCAAATCTTTTTGTTCATTTTTAAAAACTATTGCTTCTCCATTTATAAAAGCATTGGTAATGTCATTTGTTTTCATGTCAAGCACATCGCCCGAACTGATTATAATTGTCGCACTTTTACCTACTTCTAGGCTTCCATAGGTTGAATCAATTCCAACTATTTTTGCAGCATTTAAAGTAACTGCTTGTAGTGCTTGTTCGTTTGTTAAGCCATAAGCCACAGTAGTTCCAGCATTAAACATTAAGTTACGGGTTTGCCAACTTTCTTTGTGGCTAATGGCAAATACTATTCCTGCTTTTTGTAACAAAACTGCATTTTTAAAAGGTTGGTCTACATCGTTATGAGCAAGACCTGGTAAACTGTGAATATTACTTAATACTACTGGAATATTTTTTTCTTTAACAAAATCAATACATAAACTTATTTCATTTACATCGACCAAAACCAATTGAATAGCTGGATATTTATTTTGGAAATACATTACACTATTTACAATACCTTTGGCGGTATTAACATGTAAATATAATTTTTTAGTTTTGTTAAATAACCCTCGCATGGCTTCTAGTCTAACGTTGTATACTTCGGGTACAATTTTTTGATATTGAAAAGCAGCTTCAAAAAAAGCGCTCAATTCATTTACTCTTTTTTCAACTTGTTCCTTTTGTTTTTCTGCATTTCCACTAGCATATTCAGGCCAATTTAAATGTATTCCGTCATCTGCTTTTACTGTTGCATCTTCCCAATTCCAACCATCAGTTTTCATTATGCTTGAAGTGCCACTTATTAATCCTCCTTGAGGTACACTTTGCACCATTAAAATGCCATTGAATTTTATTGTTGGTAATATTTTAGAATCGGTGTTATAGGCAATTTGCGAACGCACATTTGGATTTATTAGTCCATTTTCATAAAAATCGTGAGTAGCTCTAACTGCCTCTATTTCGGTTAATCCTACATAATTGTTTAGGCAAATTATTCCTGGATAAACGTGTTTTCCTTCCCCATTTATTATGGTTGCATTCTTAAATATAGATTTATAATCATTTCCTACAAAAACAATTTTACCTAAATTAAAAACGATAGTTGCTTTTTCTAATAGCAATCCGTTTCCAACATGTATGGTTGAATTGGTAATAATAGTTGGTATTTCCTGTGCTTTTAAAACATTAAAGTTTAAAGCAAAAATTAATAAATAAAGTAATTTGTATTTCATGCAAAGCAAATGTAGTAGAATAGCAATAATTTTTTTTAAATTTTTACAATATCGCCAAAAGCAGGAATCAATACATGTTTAAATCCTGCATCTAACAACCTTTCTTTGTAATTAACTTGTGTTGGGTATTCGCCATGTACTAAAAATATTTGTTTTACTTTACTTTTATTCTGACAGTTTAAGTAGTTTATCATTTCTTCGTAATCACCATGTGCGCTGTATGAATCAAGCACCACCACATCGGCATAAACTTGGTGTTCTTCGCCAAATATTTTAATTACTTTATCACCATTTCTTAATTTTCCTCCAATTGAATGTGGTTCGGCATAACCAACTATTAAAATGGTGTTTTTAGGGTTACCAATATTATTAGCTACATGGTGTTTTATTCGCCCTGCTTCAATCATTCCCGAGGCAGAAATAATTATACATGGTTCTTTAATGCTATTTAAATTCTTCGATTCTTCTACCGTTTTTACATAAATTAAATTATTAAATCCAAATGGGTCCTCATCGTTTTTCATGTATTCAATTATGTCTTCGTTAAAGCATTCTTCATGCTCGCGCATAATATTTGTTGCGTTAATTGAAAGTGGGCTATCTACATATACATTTATTTTAGGTAGTTTTTTTTTCGAAGCAAGTTGATCGAGTGCATACACCACTTCTTGCGTTCTACCAAGGCTAAATGCAGGAATAATTAATTTACCTTTTTTTACTACACATGTATTGTAAACTACATCAAGCAATTGTTTTTCACTCATAGTATTATCGGTATGTAGTCTGTCGCCATAAGTTGATTCAGCTATAATGTAATTTGCTTGAGGAAAAGGCTGAGGATCTTTTAAAATAGAGCCATCGTATCTGCCAATATCGCCTGTAAAGCATAGGTTTTTAATTACATTTCCTTCATTTATTGTTAAATTAACTGCAGCACTTCCAAGTATGTGTCCTGAGTCTGTAAATACAAGTTTTACATTTTCACATACATTAAAATTTTCGTTGTAGTTAACAGTTATTATTTGTTTTAAACTTTGTTCTACATCCTCCATTTCATATAGCGGTTCTAAAGGAGTTTCACCTCTTTTTATTCTTCGTTTATTTACAAATTTCAAATCGTTGGTTTGAATGTGAGCACTGTCGCTTAGCATTATTTTACATAAATCGGCAGTTGCAGGTGTGCAAATAATGGCTCCTTTAAAGCCTTGTTTTACTAAGTTAGGAATATTGCCGGAATGGTCGATATGAGCATGCGATAGTATTAAAAAATCAATACTTGCTGGATCAAAATTAAAAACCCTGTTCTGTGTTCCTTCGCTGCTACCTTTTCCTTGAAATAAACCACAGTCTAATAATATCTTTTTGTGTTCAATTGTAGTAATTAAATGTTTGCTCCCTGTAACTGTTTGTGCTGCTCCTAAAAATTGTATTTCCATTAAAACAAATATAATTGAATTTTCAAATTTCTGTTTTAGTATTATTTTTAGTTTAATTTGTTTTATCATTACTTTTGAATAACTTATTTTCTGTTTTAATCTCATTTACTTTTTATTAATAAATTATAAAAAAAATTAAATTCATACACTATGAAAAGATTTTTAAAAAAACTGCTTGTAGGCAATAAAGAAACAAAGAATATAGCTCCCACTAATGCTTTGCTTCATAGAATAAATAACATAAAAGCAATTTGGAATAACCACCACCAGGATGATATAGGAATTGAAAAAATATTTAGGTTATTTTTAGCTGCTTCTTCTTTTTTGTTTTTAGGTATTTATATTAAAAATTATTTTGGCAGAAAAGGACCTATAAACCAAGACTTATCAATTGATTTGTTTGTAATATTTAAATTACTTTTCCCATTATCTTTAGTAATTTATAATTGGATTCCAAATCCTTACGCTCTAATTTTAGTAATTTGGTTTTTAATAGAAACATTTTTATACGTACCTATTTTAATATTTGCATCTGATTCTATTGCTAAACCAAGTTCATACAGGCGCTCCATGTTGCTTTTGTTTTTTAATTATTTTGAAATAGCTTTTAGTTATGCTTTTTTATATGGTTGTGGCAATCATTTTAACAAACCATTTACTAATTGGTACGATTCCATTTATTTTAGTTTTACTACACTTTCATCAATAGGTTTTGGCGATTATTACCCTATAACTGGCATTGGTAAATTTTTAGTTTGTACTCAATCTACCATCTTTTTAGCTTTTGTAGTTTTGTTTATTAACTTCTTTTCGAATAAAGTTTTGATGAGTGAAAAAGAATAATTTTAAAACATTTTTTTTACATGTAATTGCACATTTGTAAAACAAATAAATCTATATGAAAATAAAAAATTTATTCGCTTGTTACTTATTAACTGCCCCTTTTTACTCTCATTCTTCTGTTTTTACTATTCCACTTAACACAGAAGTAGTATTTCAGGCAACAAGTTATAATCAAAGTTTTAACCGACAAACAATTCCCATTCCTGCCGGAACAAGCCTTCAAGTTTATAATTATTTGTATGTAAATGCTTCGGCTGGCGATACCTTTTTTATTGATGCAACCACTCAAAGTTCTAATGGTTATTTTTCAAGAACTCCAATACAATTCAATGGTTTGGCAGGTAACTCAGTTACACCCATAGTTATTAAAAATACAAACGGTAAAAAAATACACATAACACAAGCAAGTAACCAAAGCAGTTATGGTTTAGTATTTTACAATTGTAATTACATAAAAGTTACAGGTTACGAAAATGGAACAAGCTTTAATTTAAAAATTAGTGGTTTTACAAATAATGCAGGCATGGGTATAATTTTTGATAAAGGTACTAAAAATGTTGAGTTAGAGCACACAGAAATTAGTTATACAGGTGCTCAAGGAGTTCAATTTAAATCTATTGAACCTTATAACGGTTCAAAAGTAGTAACGGACACAAATTACTTTAGGTCTTATGTTAATCAAGCAACTTTAGGAACAGGATTATTTCACGATAATTACATTCACAATATTCACAGCGAAGGATTTTATATAGGCTCCACCGCTTACAATGTAGGCGATGGATTGGCTATAAAAATAAACCAAACATTTGCCGAAAGTTTGACTAAGAATGGAATTGTAAATTACAATAATGGTTCTTGGCGCTTTTTACCACATTTAGCTGAAAATATTTTAGTTTATAACAACATTATTGACAGCACTGGTTGGGACGGAATACAGGTAGCCTGTGCCAAAAACTATAAAATTTATAATAATAAAATTAGCAATTGGGGGTATAATAAAATTTACAACCAAATGTATGGAATTATTGTTGGTGCACCGAGTATAGGTGAAGTTTTTAATAATTCTTTAAAAGTAGGAAACGGAAGCGCTATTCAATGTTTTGGTGTTCAAAACAGATTTTTTAATAACTTAATAGTAAATGCAAATATTGATAGCAAAGAAGCCACTTGGTGGGCTATAAATAGTATTTATTTGTCAGATAAATCGTGCACCCCACAAGTACTTTCTCGGCTGGGTTTAACTTATAGTCAAACATTGTTTGAAGCAGCGCATAATACCATTATCATGCATCCAAACGATTCGGGAAGAGCAATTTCATTTTTTCAAACTTTTCCAAAATTAACAATTGCAAAAAGTTACAATAACTTAGTGGTTAAAGACCCTTGGCCAACAGTTTTAAACACTAGTTCGGTAACATTCCCTAATCCAATAATTGTTGCCAATCCACAACAAACTAACTTTAGTGTTGCAAATAATTACATAGGCAACGATATTCAAATGGTTGGTTTTGCAAATGAACCTAATGGAAATTACGATTTAATTCCAAACTGCGTTGCTTGCAGAAATGCTTTGCCATTAAAGCAAGCTGCAAACGATAAAATATATTTAGATTATAACAACAGTTCTAGAAAAACAAATGCCACAACAAATACATCCATTTCAAAACCAAGTTTTGGATGTTTTGAAACAGAAAACTGAACCTTTCTTATTAAAAGAAGATTCTGCTATTTCGGATATGCCACCCTTAGCAGCCGGTGCGGTTTTGCAAACGCACTTAGGTATTATTTGCATTTGTAATGCAAAAAAAATAATTCCAATTAATATATTTGCTTTAAATTGGCATGGTAAAAAGCGGATTACAAATCCTTATTAGGTGATTCGGTTTGCAAATCACGAACCAGCGGAATTGTTGTGTGATTATTAATATTATGATGACTAAAGTTACAAACTTTAGTTACTTATTTTCACAAGTGACGCTTCGCTTACCTACTGTTCGTAGTCTTGTGCGCTTGGGCATAGCGAAGGAGACTACGAATTAATAAATGAAACAGAGTTTGTAACTCAACCTCCCTGCTGTTCCCTACTGTTCGTAGTCTTGTGCGCTTGGGCATAGCGAAGGAGACTACGAATTAATAAATGAAAAAAGAGTTTGTAACTAAGCCAAATAATATTTATTGTTGAAGTTATGGATTCAATAACCCGTGTCAGAGACACTTCATTTCATTTTAAATCCTTAGAGCGCTGCGCTAACTCCAAGGATAGTTAATTCATCACAGTTCTTCATGACCTTCTTCTAATCTAGTCTAACATCTACTCGTTACATAATTAAATAACTAATCTAAATGATACAAAACGAAAAGAGGCCGTCCTTTTGAGACAGCCTCTTAATTTATACGTTTAAATATTTAATTATTTATATGTTTTTCTATCAAAATCAACTACAAGAGGAGTTGCAATTGCTAACGATGAATAAGTACCAAAAATAATACCTACTAATAAAGCAAATGTAAATCCACGTATAACTTCACCACCAAATATAAATAACACCAAAGTTACCATAAACACAGTTAATGAAGTGATGATTGTTCTGTTCAAAGTATTATTCAATGCATTATTAATAATTGATTTAGTATCTTGAGTATTCTTTTTATGAACATTTAAAAACTCTCTAATACGGTCAAAAACAACCACAGTATCGTTAATTGAAAAACCAATAATGGTTAAAATTGCTGCAATAAACGATTGATCAACTTCCATTGCAAATGGTAAAATTCCATCAAAAATTGAGTAGAAACTTAATATCATCAATACGTCATGAGTTATAGCTGCTATAGCACCCAAAGTATATTGCCATTTACGGAAACGAACTAAAATATATAATCCAATACCAACTAACGAAATAATAACAGACCAGAATGATCCTGTTTTTACATCATTTGCAATGGTTGGTCCTACTTTAGCTGAACTTAAAATTTTTGTATTATTATCAATTTTTGTTAAACCTTCTACCACTTTAGCTTGAACTTCATCTGCTACAGTTGGTGTAATATCGTCTATTCTGTAAGTAGTAGTAATTTTGAATTTATCACCAATACCAAATTGTTTAACCTCAGGAGCACTTCCTAGCACTGTTTTAAGTGCGTCTTTTATTTCTTCTGTTTGGCTTGGCTTACTTAATTGAACCACGTAAGTATAACCACCTTTAAAATCTACACCTAAAGAAAATCCTTTGGTAAACATAGAAACAAAACCACCAAGAATAATGATTCCAGAGAAAATATAGAATTTTTTACGGTTACCTACCCAATCATAATGGAAGTTTTTAAATGCGTTCATGGTTTTAGCAGTAGCATATTTTACTTCTTTGCCTTTATCCATCCACCATTCGGTAACAACGCGGGTAAATAATACAGCAGTAAACATTGATGATAAAATACCGATAATTAAAGTAATAGCAAAACCTTGAACAGGGCCTGTACCAAATGCATACATTACAAATCCTGCTAATAAAGTAGTTAAATTTGCATCTATAATTGAAGAGCTTGCATGTTGGTAACCATCGGCAATGGCATTTTTTAAACTTCGTGCATTATGTAATTCGTCTTTAATACGTTCGTTAATTAACACGTTTGCATCTACCGCCATACCAATAGTTAATACTATACCCGCTATACCAGGTAAGGTTAATGCTGCTCCCATTGAAGCCAATACACCAATAATAAAGAACACGTTTAATAATACTGCAAAATCGGCAATGTAACCAGAGTTGTTATAGTACAACACCATAAATATTAAGATGATAATAGTAGCAACTATCATACTCCATAAACCTTGGCTAATAGCTTCAGCTCCTAAAGTTGGACCAACTACTGCTTCTTCTACAATACGAGTAGTAGCAGGTAATTTACCACTTTTTAATACGTTTGATAAATCAAGTGCTTCTTCGTCAGAAAAACCACCATTAATTACAGAACGACCATTAGGAATTTCGTTTTGTACATTTGGCGATGAGTACACTAAATTATCAAGCACAATAGCAATTGAATGACCAATACTTTGTTTTGTTAAGTTCTTCCATTCGTTAGTTCCTTGTCCGTCCATAGTCATGTTTACTTCAACTTGACCTGTAAGTTGAGAAATATCTCTGTCTGCTTGAATTACTCTTTCACCGCTCATGGCTGCTTCGCCATTGCGTTCTATTTTTAAAGCATGGAATCTTACTGCTCCACCATTTTCACCAATTCCTTTATATTCCCAAGCAAACTTAACATTGCTAGGAATTATTGCTCTTACTTCAGGGCGAGCTAACATAGCATTAATTTTTGCAGTATCGCGAATTGCAGCAGTTCCACACCACGATCCATTTGGCGAAAGTTGACCTTTTTCGTCAGCTACTGGTATTAATAATGCAAGCAAAGGATTCTCAATTCTATATTGCTCTGCAGTCATTTGTTTGTTTGCAGTGTCTTTTTTAGCAGCAATAGTATCATTCGCTTTTTTACCACTTAATTCTGCCAAAGCATTTTCAGGTGCTTTGGTAGTATCGGCAACTTCAGCAGTTTCTTTTACTCCTAATTTTTTTATTAAATCATTTGCTTGTTGTAAAAAACCATAAGCAACTGGATTGTCATAAGTTTGGTAAAACTCAAGTTTTGCAGTTCCTTGTAATAACTTACGTACACGAGCAGGATTATCAACTCCAGGTAATTCAATGATTATTCTACCACTACCTTCTAGCTTTTGAATATTAGGTTGTGTTACACCAAATTTATCAATACGTGTTCTTAATACTTTGAACGAACGTTCAATTGCCAAATCAGTTTCGGTTTTTAAATACTGCAACACTTCAGAGTTAGAAGAAGTTAATTTTAACTTATCTTTATTGGAAGAATTTGAAAAAATTGCAGCTAATTTTCCATTTGGATCAATTTTATTGTATGATTCACCAAATAAAACCACATATTCTTTTTGACTGGTTTTTTGCGCTTCGGTTGCTTCATTTACTGCTTTGTTAAAATTTGCATCAGGATTATTGTTAGATAAACTTCTAATCAATTCATCTTGACTTAATTCTAAAGTTACATTCATACCACCTTGTAAATCTAATCCAAGGTTTAATTCATGTGCTTTACACTGCAAGTAAGTGTATTTTTTTACACCAACATTGTAAACAACTTCACGTCCAATTGAGTCTAAATATGCTCTTTCTTTTTCTAAATCACCATTTGCAAATGATTTTGCTTTTTGCTCTACTCTGTAAGTTACCAACGAAAACGATAGATGGAATATAGAAACTATCACTAACGCAATGGCAAAAAACTTAACTGCTCCTTTAATTTTCATTTTTTTATGTATGTATTCTTTTTAATTTTTATTGTTATTTGTCCTTAAAGTTTAAACTATTAACCATTTAACTATTTATAAAATTGTTAATTGAATGCTTATTTTACAAAGGAGCGCAAATATATGTTTTGAGTTCTTAAAAGCAAAGATTTTAAAATAGCTAATAATTAGCTTTTTACGGTTTTGGGTGGCTTTAAAGCAGTTAAATAAGGTCGGATAATTTACAAAAAATGAATTTATTAATTTTTGATTACTTTATTAGAAATAATGTTTGAAATTTGTACATAGTGTTTATAAATGAAATGTTTTTTGAACTATTGATACAATACTTTCGTTCCATTAATAAAATTATTTTAATAAAATGGAAAATACACAAGAAGGATTAAATTTTTTAGAACTGGTTTTTAAAGGTGGGTTAGTAATGGTTCCTATTGGATTGTTATCAGTAATAACCATTTATTTAATTATTGAGCGTTTTATATTTATTCAAAAATCATCGAAATTGGAAGCTAATTTTTTAAATAACTTAAAAGATTTATTAGCCAAAGGCGATTTAAAAGCTGCGCGTGCTTTTTGTCAAAGAGTTAACTCACCAATAAGTCGTGTTATTGAAAAAGGTGTTATGCGTATTGGTAAACCCATAAAAGACATTGAAAGTAGTATTGAAAGTATGGGAAGTTTAGAAACAAGTAACCTTGAAAAAAACTTAAACTGGCTTGGTATTATTGCTGGTATAGCACCCATGTTAGGTTTTATAGGAACAATTTCGGGTATTATCAAAATTTTTTATAATATTTCGGTAAGCGATAATATAAGTATTGGATTAATTGCAGGCGGTTTGTACGAAAAAATGATAACCTCAGGTGCAGGACTAGTAGTAGGTGTAGTTGCTTATACTGGCTACCATTTATTAAATACCTTGATTGATAAATTTAACACCAAATTAGAAAGAACTGCGGTTGATTTTATTGATATTTTAGATAGTTAAAAATAATATTATAGCTATGAAGTTACGCAGAAAAAAAAGGTTTGAAGCCGAGGTTTCTACATCATCATTAAATGATATTATGTTCTTTTTGTTGTTATTTTTTTTAATAATATCAACAATTGCTAACCCGAACGTTATAAAAGTACTTTTACCCAAAGCAGAAAAAAGTCAAACATTAAACAAAAAACAATTTGCTTTAACGGTAAAAGAGAACAAAGAATATTATTTTGAAAGAGAATTAATAGACGCTAATAATTTAGAACAGATTTTAAAAGAAAAAACCACAGGAGTAGAAGATCCAACAATAGTTTTAAGAATGGATGCAACGTTAAATATACAAGAACTAGTTGATATACTTTCCATTGGCACCCGACTAAAAATTAGGGTTGTAATGGCAACTCAAGTTGGTAAATAACCTGAAAATATATTATAAAAAAAGCTCCATTCGAAAATTCAAATGGAGCTTTTTTTATTATCGTTTAATAATTAACCACCTACTTCACCTTCAATATAATCGCCCACTTGGCCAATATTATTAAAACCTAAAAAAGCACCTACTGTTAAAGTAGTTCCAAACTCTGCATTAATAGCATCAACAGCTACTTGGCTATTGCTTGCATCGTAGCTTAATTGAGGACCTAATGTAATATCATCGCTAGGTGCTGATGATTTATCCATTATAATCGTTTTTACTTTTCCTTTAATTTCTCCCATAATAATTTTCGTTTATTTATTGTTCTTTAAATCTTCTAAAGTGTTAATTAAAGTTTCAATCTTAGTATTTATAGTTATATTTTCTAATTTAAACTCTTTTAATAATTGAAGCTTTACATTGTTTATTTCGTTCGATGAATATTTTTGTTGTGTATTTAAATCTTCCTCCATTTTGCTTATTGCTTCTTTTACTTTAATTTCAGATTGAATGGTATGGCTTAACATTGATTTTTTCAACTTACCATTTTGTATTAATAATAAAACAAACATTATAATTGAAAGCCCTAATGCTATGTAAAACATCATATTGCTGTTATTTTTTGCTTCAGCTATTTGAGTATCCAATTGAGTAAACTTTTCCTGTGTTTCGTTTCTAAAAACTTCAACTGAAAATCTAGTCTTGCTCAGTGAATCTTCAGCAGTAGAAATTTTAAAAGCAGTAGAATTTAATATTTCTTCCACTTTTGCCATTTGTCCAATCAAAGTAGCAATTTTTTTATCTTTCCCTCCTATATCTCTTCTTAAATTATTACTTAGTTCAGTTGCACTTTTTACTTTACTTTCCATATTTAAAAGCATTTCCTCATAGTCTTTTTTTAGTACATAAGGCGATACTTTAGGTTTAGCTGGAGTAGCAGGTGTTACAGGTTTTACAACAGGCTTTGGTTGAGCAAATATTATACTTGAAACCAACATCATTAAAAAATAGACAATAAACTTTTTCATATTTATAAATTTAATTAATGCGGTAAAAATAAGAATTTTATATTAAAAACATAGTTCTTATTTAATTCTTAATAAATTGTTTACTATTTTAAATTTTAAGCGTTTTAAACTATTGTTTTAACCCTTTCTACTATGAAATCTTATTTTTTAATATAATGAAAAAAACAAATGATTTTGATTTTCCAACTAACACCAATGAAGCTAAAGTAATTTGGAGAAGTGAAATAGCTGATTGCAAAATACAAATCGATAACAATTTTAAACTATTCCAATAAAAGCAACTGAATTTGATGCAATTATGGTCAGTAAAAAAAATTCAACTTTTAAATTTATTGTCTTCACTTCGGGTTCAGTTATTAAAATTAAAACTTTAATGAACAATAATGTATTTGCTTTTATGCCAGCAAGCGGTAAAAATGCTTAGATTAGTTTTCTTCAACTGCTAATAATAAAAAAGGTGCTGAAACAATTATTGTGATTAGCCAAAAATAATTAGATTTCTATTAAGCCATTTAAAAGCCTAAAACATTTATTGTTTTAGTCTTTTTTTATTATTTTCGAAAATAATTTCATTTAAAACCAAATGTCGTACTCATACCAAATTACCAGCCTAGCACAATACCACGAAGCCTACAAAAAAAGCATAGAAAACCCTGATCAGTTTTGGGGAGAAATAGCAGAGCAATTTACTTGGCGTAAAAAGTGGAATAAAGTACTTGATTGGAATTTTACCGAACCCAATATTAAATGGTTTGAAGGTGGTACTTTAAACATTACCGAAAACTGTATAGATAGGCATTTGGTCGAAAGAGGCGAACAACCCGCTATTATTTGGGAGTCAAACAATCCTGATGAAAAAACCCGAATTGTTACTTATAATCGTTTGCATAAACGCGTATGCCAAGTTGCGCAAATGCTTACCAACTTAGGCGTAAAAAAAGGTGATAGAGTTTGTATTTACATGGGCATGGTTCCTGAACTTTCGTATGCAGTTTTGGGCTGCGCTCGAATTGGTGCAGTTCATTCAGTAATTTTCGGTGGTTTTTCGGCTCAAAGCATTGCCGATAGATTGTTAGATGCCAAAGCCGAATTTATTATTACTTGCGATGGCGCCTATAGAGGAAGTAAAGAAATTCCACTAAAAAGTGTAATTGATGATGCTTTAATAGGAAATAATTTAGTTAAAAAAGTAGTGGTTTATACCAGAACTCGAACTCCGGTGAGTATGTTAAAAAACAGAGATTTATGGTGGGAAGATGAAATGGAACATGCTGAACAACAACTTGAAAAAAATGGAATAATAAATTTTAACGCGGAAGAAATGGATGCAGAAGATCCGTTGTTTATTCTTTACACTTCGGGTTCTACTGGCAAACCTAAAGGGGTTGTTCATACTACAGCTGGCTACATGGTTTGGGCAAATTATACTTTTATAAATGTGTTTCAATATCAACCAAAGCAAATACATTTTTGCACTGCCGATATTGGTTGGATTACCGGACATAGCTATATCATTTACGGGCCATTAAGTGCTGGAGGAACTTCGTTAATGTTTGAAGGAATTCCTACTTGGCCCGATGCTGGTAGATTTTGGGAAATAGTAGAAAAATACAAAGTAAATATTTTATATACAGCTCCTACTGCCATTAGAAGTTTAATGGCTTATGGATTAGATTTTGTAAAAAACAAAGATTTGAGTTCACTAAAAGTATTAGGTACAGTTGGCGAGCCCATAAATGAAGAAGCTTGGCAATGGTACTATAAAAATATTGGTAAAGAAAAATGCCCAATTGTTGATACTTGGTGGCAAACCGAAACAGGTGGAATTATGATTTCCAACTTAGCAGGTGTTACTCCACAAAAACCTGCACATGCCACTTTGCCATTGCCCGGAGTAAATCCTTGTTTGGTGAATGAAAATGGCGAAGAGATTTTAGGAAACTCCGTTAATGGAAACTTATGTTTAAAACAACCTTGGCCAGGCATAATTAGAACTACTTATGGCGACCATGAGCGTTGCAGAACTACTTATTTTAGCACCTATAATAAAATGTATTTTACAGGAGATGGTTGCTTGCGCGATGAAGATGGAAATTATAGAATTACAGGCAGAGTTGATGATGTATTAAATGTAAGCGGCCATAGAATAGGAACTGCAGAAGTTGAAAATGCAATTAACATGCACAGTGGAGTGATAGAAAGTGCAGTTGTTGGCTATCCCCACGATTTGAAAGGGCAAGGAATTTACGCTTATGTAATCATTGAAACCCAACATGGCGATATGGCTTTAACCAAACTTAATATTATGCAAACCGTTTCACGTATTATTGGTGCAATAGCCAAACCCGATAAAATTCAATTTGTTAGCGGTTTACCAAAAACACGAAGCGGTAAGATTATGCGTAGAATTTTAAGAAAAATTGCCGAAGGAGAAAACACAAATTTAGGCGATACAACTACATTGTTGGACCCCAATATAGTTGATGAAATTATAAAAGGTGCAATTTAGTAAGGCTGTCTCAAATACTTTAAAATGCTTGTCAATTAAAATAGAGTCCGATTGCTATCGGAGGTGAAGTTAATACTCTCGTTTTCAAAACATTTCTACTAAAAGTTATCGGTATTTGCTCAATGTGACTAAACGCAAGAGGCTGTCCTTTTGAGTCATCCTCCTTTACAATACTAAAATCAATAGGCCTTTTGGGCTTTTTTTATTTAAGCATAGGTATAACTTTTTGGTAATAAACCAAAAAACAAACAAAATAAGGCTAACATTGTATTATATTTGCACGTTAATAGCAAAAAAATAGCGTTGTATAATTAATAATGGCAAAAAAAACTGAAGATAAATGTTCGTTTTGTGGACGAGGAAGAAATGAAGTACAATTTTTAATTGCAGGTTTAGATGCACTTATATGTGAAGATTGTGCCAAGCAGGCAAATAGAATTATTAATGAAGACTCAGAAGTTAAATCATCAACACCTTTAAACAAATTAGTATTACTAAAACCTGCACAAATAAAAGCCCATTTAGACGAATACGTTATTGGCCAAGATGAAGCCAAAAAAGTGCTTTGTGTGGCTGTGTATAATCATTTTAAAAGATTATTGGTTAAAAGCAAAAAAAACGACATTGAAATAGAAAAAAGCAATGTAATGATGGTAGGTGAAACGGGAACGGGCAAAACACTTTTAGCCAAAACCTTGGCTAAAATTTTAGATGTGCCTTTTTGTATTGCCGATGCAACAGTTATTACTGAAGCTGGTTATGTAGGTGAAGATGTAGAAAGTATTTTAAGCCGATTGCTTCAAGCTGCAGACTATAATGTAGAAATGGCCGAACGTGGAATAGTTTATATTGACGAAATTGATAAAATTAGTCGCAAAAGCGATAACCCAAGTATAACCCGCGATGTAAGTGGCGAAGGGGTGCAACAAGCTTTACTTAAAATATTAGAAGGAACCATTGCCAATGTTCCTCCTCAAGGGGGACGCAAACACCCTGATCAAAAAATGATTCAGATTAATACCAGCAATATATTGTTTATATGCGGTGGCGCTTTTGATGGAATTGACAGGCATATTGCACGCAGGTTACAAACACAAGCAATTGGATTTAAAAACGAAGATGAAACTGGAAAAATAAACGACAAAAACATGTTGCAATACATCAGTCCTGCCGATTTAAGAAGTTTTGGTTTAATACCAGAAATTATTGGCCGATTACCAGTATTGTGTCATTTAAATCCTTTAGATAAAGAAGCATTGCGTAATATTTTAACAGAACCAAAAAATGCTTTAACCAAACAATACAAATACTTATTCGATTTAGAAAAAATTGAATTGCAATTTACTGATGACGTAGTGGAACTAATTGTAGATACTGCGTTCGATTTTAAATTAGGGGCGAGGGGGTTACGAAGCATATGCGAAGCCATAATGCTTGATTTAATGTATGATGCGCCAGATATAGTTACCAAAGGTAAAATTGTAATTGACTTAAATTATGCCAAAAGCAAAATTGAAGCTTTAAAGTATAAAACTATTCAGGCAGCTTAGGTTTTAGACACTGATTACACTGATGGCACAGATTTATTCATAAAACAATTAAAGCAGTTTGGTTTTTTGCCACAGATTCACTGATTTGATAAAAATCGTTTGAAAGTTTTGTGTTAAATAATGAAACACCAAAAGAGAAACACCGAAGGAGTTTAATATTTATAGCCCCAGTGAAACTGGGTGTGAAATGTAAAAACATTACCAAACGAAACCCCAAAATCTTTGCGAATGCCAAAGGCATTCGCAAAGATTTTGGGGTTTCGTAAAAAAGGGGTGGATTTTTTAAACGGGTTAAAACCCGTTGCTATAAATATGTCGTTCCTACGGAAATTTAATATAAAATCTATGTTTTCTCTGTCTCTATGTGAATCAAAAATTAACAGAATAGTTTTTCCTTTTCATGTTGGCTAATGCCGAACGGCAATAAATGGTTGAATTAACTTAAAAGTCAACTGCTTCAAATTTCCAAAAAATATATTTGTTACTTTTTGGTTTAAAAAAATATTCCTTGTTGGCTAAATTATTCATTTTATTTGTGAAATAATCTATTATAAATGAACCAATACGAAGAATTACTGAAACATGTTTACAATACTGGTGCTGAAAAAAGCGATAGAACTGGAACTGGGACCCGTAGCATATTTGGCGCACAAATTAGGTTCGATTTAAGCGAAGGTTTTCCGCTTATTACTTCTAAAAAAGTTCATTTAAAATCGATTATTCATGAATTGCTTTGGTTTATAAAAGGCGATACCAATACCAAATATTTAACTGATAATGGTGTAAAAATATGGGACGAATGGGCAGATGAAAATGGAAATCTTGGCCCTATTTACGGCCATCAATGGCGTAACTGGCCCAAAGCCGATGGAGGAACTATAGACCAGCTAACTGAAGTAATTGAAACATTGAAAAATAATCCAGATAGCCGCAGAATTATTGTGAGCGCTTGGAACGTAGCCGATTTAGAAAAAATGGCTTTGATGCCATGCCATGCTTTTTTTCAATTTTATGTTGCCAATGGAAAACTAAGTTGCCAGTTATACCAACGCAGTGCCGATATGTTTTTAGGCGTTCCATTTAACATTGCTAGCTATGCTTTACTTACTTTAATGGTGGCGCAAGTGTGCAATTTACAACCAGGCGATTTCATTCACACCTTTGGCGATGCACATATTTACAGCAACCATTTTGAGCAAGTTGAGTTACAGCTAAGCCGAGATGTAAGGCCATATCCTACTATGAAAATAAACAAGGATGTAAAATCTATTTTTGAATTTAAATACGAAGATTTTGAATTGGAAAATTACAATCCACACCCAGCAATTAAAGGAGCAGTAGCGGTTTAATATGAACTTTCCATCTGCTTTAATTGAAGAGGCTGTAAACCAATTATCACGTTTTCCTGGTGTGGGCAAAAAATCAGCTTTACGCATGGTGTTGCATATTTTAAAACAAGAACCGCAAGAGGTAATAAAACTAGCGCAAGCAATTGAAAAAGTTAGAACTTTAATAAAATATTGCAAACGTTGCCACAATGTAAGTGATGGTGATATTTGCAATATTTGCCAAAGTCATAAACGAAACCCTGAATTGGTTTGTGTGGTGGAAGATTTGCGCGATGTAATGGCCATTGAAAACACCTCGCAGTTTAACGGATTATACCATGTTTTGGGTGGAGTTATTTCGCCAATAAATGGCGTAGGACCTGATGATGTAAATATTTCTTCATTAATTACTCGAGCAGAAACTGAACAAATAAAAGAATTAATTATTGCACTTAGCGCAACACCCGAAGGTGACACTACTACCTTTTATATTTCAAAAAAAATAGCACATTTGCCTATACAAATTAGCACCATTAGCCGAGGAATTTCCATAGGTGGCGAGTTGGAATATGCTGATGAAATTACCCTTGGAAGAAGTATTGTGAGTAGGATTCCTTATGGAAGATAATTGGCATAACTTTAAATGAATAAAAATAATTATCCAATATTATTATTCATGTTTTGAACGCGTTTTTCAGCCTCTTCTTTTGTTATTCCTTGCTCCCAATCTTTTATCAATTCATGGTCTGCTTCATGTGGAATTATAATTGGTCTGATGCCATTTGCCCTTGTTTCAATATTTACATGTAGTTCAAGTGTACTTTCTTTATAATTTGGAATCCAATTGCAAATTCTTCCAAAATATGCTATTCCTTCCTTGTTGTTATTGAAATGAGCTTTGTATTCATCAAATGTTTGCTCACTCACTGAAACCCAAATTCCATAATCCAAATCCTCACAAGCGTCAATTATATTCAATGTCAAGGTTGTTCGTATAAATCTATCTGTTTGTTCAGGATGTTTAATTATACAAAAGTCA
>CAMCEM010000028.1 GCA_945873755.1 Chitinophaga pinensis
AAAAGAAATAAAAGTTCAAGAAAAAAACGTATTGCTTCTGGGATTATTCGTTGTAATAGGCTTTCTTATACTAATGGGAATTTTATTTGTGTATTTTTTAACTCAAAACAAAAAAAGGAAAACCCTCGAATTATCATCAACTGCTAAAAGCAATATTTTAAACCGAATAAATAAACAACTAAGAACACCTTTAAATACTTTAATAAATTACAGCTATTTGGCCAACGAAAGTAAAAATTTAACTGAACTAAGGGAATTTCTTTCAGGCATCAATGCTTCGAGTAACGAATTGGTTTTTAGCATGAACAATATAGTAAGTTATTTACAAATAGATGCAAAAAACGATGATTTAATTAATACACCATTTAATTTTATTGATTCATTAAATACTATTTTTAACTCGTTTCAAACCCAATGTACGCAAAAAAACATTTTGTTTTCAAAACTAATTTCTCCCGAAATTCCTACAAACATTATATGTGATAAACAAAAAATTGAAACCATAATTCAGAACTTATTAAGCAATGCATTGAAGTTTTCGGAAAAAGGGGTTATAAAAATTGAAATTAAATTAGTAGGTGAAACTCAAATTCAAAATATAAACAAAGGTTCTATTTATATTTCGGTAATAGATGAAGGCAGAGGAATAGGAAATAAAAATAATAAAAATTTAATTTCTATTAATAAAAATAACACCGAGAATGAAGGTTTTGGTATTGGTTTATTTATAGTTAAAAAATTTATACAGCAATTAAATGGTACTTTTGAGTTAAAGAATAATGAAACTTTAGGCTGTGTGGCTGAAGTAATTTTTGATATTCAATTTGATAAAAATAATTTAACTCAAAATAATATTCTAATTCCGCAAAACAGCAATAAGACAATTAATTTGTTATTGGTAGAAGATGATATTTCGAGCAGTTATACTTTTCAGAAATTGCTTGAGAGAAAAGGCTTTTTAGTTAAATCTGTTTTTAAAGGAAAAGATGCATTCGAAATTTTAGTAACCGAAAATATTGATTTGGTTTTAGTTGATTTAAGTTTACCCGATTTAAATGGATTGGAACTTTGTAAACTTATAAGAATGGGTGGCGAATACGCTTTAGATAAAGATATTCCAATTATTGCATTATCGGCCAATGCTGATCCAAACGAAATGAGAGATTGTATTTCGATTGGAGTGAACGAATACCTTACCAAACCAATTGCAAAAGATAGATTATTGCTTAAAATAAATGAATTAGTTAATTCTAAAAATATTTTAGCAGAATCTGAAATTTCATAATTTTATTTTTAAAATTATTCACCCATTAATAATTAAACAATTTAAAAAAAGGCACTTATTTTTTTTAAATGTAAAGTATTTAAAAAAGTAGTTTTATATAAATAATTTAGCATATTTGCGTCACTTTTAAAAAATAGAAAATGGCAGTTTTAGTAAATAACGATTCAAAGGTAATAGTACAAGGTTTTACTGGCAGTGAGGGTTCATTTCACGCGCAACAAATGATAGAGTATGGAACCAATGTAGTTGGTGGAGTTACTCCTGGAAAAGGTGGACAAACTCACTTAGAAAGACCAGTTTTTAACACAGTTAAAGATGCAGTTGAAATTGCAAATGCAAATACTTCAATCATTTTTGTGCCACCAGCTTTTGCTGCTGATGCAATTATGGAAGCAGCTGAAGCAGGTATAAAAGTAATTATTTGTATTACTGAAGGCATTCCTGTAGCAGATATGATTCCAGTAAAAGAATACATAAAATCGAGAGGTTGTACTTTAATAGGTCCAAACTGCCCAGGTGTTATAACTCCAGGCCAAGCCAAAGTAGGCATTATGCCAGGGTTTGTATTTAAAGCGGGTAGAATTGGAATTGTTTCAAAATCGGGTACTTTAACTTACGAAGCTGCCGACCAAATAGTAAAAGCAGGTTTAGGAATTTCTACCGCAATAGGAATTGGTGGCGACCCAATAATTGGAACTCCAACCAAAGATGCAGTTGAATTATTAATGAACGACCCAGAAACAGATGCAATTATTATGATTGGTGAAATTGGTGGAAGTTATGAAGCCGATGCTGCAAGATGGATTCAAGAAAATGGAAATAAAAAACCAGTAGTTGGTTTTATAGCTGGGCAAACTGCTCCTGCTGGCCGCAGAATGGGCCATGCTGGTGCAATAGTAGGTGGACATGATGATACTGCAGCTGCCAAAATGAAAATTATGGCCTCGTGTGGAATTCACGTGGTTGATTCACCTGCTGAAATTGGATCGAAAATGGCTGAAATTTTAGGCTTAAAAGCAAACTAAATACCTAAATACAAATATATTACATTAAGAAAAGCTAATTTTAAAGTTAGCTTTTCTTTTTTGGCCTCATAGTTCAATGGATAGAATAGATGTTTCCTAAACATTTGATATGAGTTCGATTCTCGTTGAGGCTACAATAAAAGACAACTCCAAATTTTTAGAGTTGTCTTTTTTTTTCTACAAATTATTATTGCCCCTATTTCTTAGAAACTTATTTTTTTGTTAAATACAATTAATACTGAAGTGTTATTAATAACTTTTTATTTAAAATGCTAAACAATAGAACTTTTATGTAATAGTTTTGTTACAAATTACTTAATCAAAAATATTATAATGACTTTCAATAAAAATTTAAATAAAATATATCAAAATCTCCTTTCCGATAAAACTAAGAGAAAGAGTGAACGAATTATTTTAATAATTGCTATTATTAGTTTCCTTACGCACCTAACAATTATTTACTTGGTCGATTTTAATATAATTTCACTTTATACAAAATCCGATCTGCTAAATAATCCAATTGCAGCTATTTACACTCCTTTTTCATTTATTCTAGTTTACGAGGTTTATTTATTAATTTACTATTTACCAAAATCAATTACTACGTATATTCTTAAACAATACGAAATTATAACTTTAATTATTATAAGACGATTATTCAAAGATCTTTCTAATTTATCTCTTTCATCAGATTGGTTCAAAATTAAGTATGATTTACAATTCACCTATGATTTGATGGCATCAGTAATTCTTTTCTATATTATTTACTTGTTTTATATTCAAAGTAAAAAAAGATATAGATTAATTCCAAGAGATGATGTTCAAATAGAAGAAATTTCGAGGTTTATAAAAATAAAAAAAATAATAGCTACTTCGCTAGTTCCAGTACTAATTGTACTTGCTATTTATTCTTTTTCAAGCTGGATGATTGGTATTATTTTTCCTAGTACAGTTGTTTCGTTTAAAGATATAAATAATGTTTTCTTTGAGCAGTTTTTTACCATACTAATCATTGCAGATGTTATTTTACTGCTCTTTTCATTTTTTCATACCGATGATTTTCATATTGTTATAAGAAATTCTGGTTTCATTATATCGACTATTTTAATTAGATTGTCTTTTTCGGTAACAGGATTATTAAATACTTTATTAATAATATCAGCCATAATTTTTGGCCTTTTGATTCTGATTATTCATAATAAATTCGAAAAGCAAATTGCATTAAATGAAAGCAATTTAAAAGAATAATTTTTTAATTAAACTTGTATTTGCAAACATTGATTTAAAATAGATTGAAATGAAACAAAAAAGCCTTTGAAAATTAATTCAAAGGCTTTTAGTACCCGGGGCGGGACTTGAACCCGCACATCTTTAAAGGATACAGGATTTTAAGTCCTGCGTGTCTACCAATTCCACCACCCGGGCCTATTAATAAATTTCTCGACAAGAAACTTTTTTAATATGGAGCGAAAGACGAGGTTCGAACTCGCGACCTCAACCTTGGCAAGGTTGCGCTCTACCAGCTGAGCTACTTTCGCATTAATTAGGGAGTGCAAAAGTATTAAAAGTAACAACTAACACAAATGTTTAGTCACTTTTTTTTGTTTTTTTTATTTAAGTACCTTAAAATCAATTTTCCAATTTTTAAAATACCTCATTTTGTTACTTATTTATTACTCTTAAAAAATTAAACTTTAATTTAATAAAAAAGAAACAACCAACTCATAAAATTCTTTTGGTTTTTCTGCGTGTAACCAATGCCCTGCATTTCCAATAGTTTCTATTTTGGCATTTACAAAATGTTCTATTATTTCTACTTCATCAGCAGGTTTTATATACAACGACAATGAACCTCTAATAAATAATACTGGTTTTAAATAAATTCCATTGTATTCAATTTGGGCTACTATTTCGTTGTAGTCGTTTTGTAAAACCTTTAAATTCATTTTCCAAGTATAAACGCCACTTTCTGTAGAAGTAAGGTTTTTTAATAAAAATTGCCTAGTTCCAAAATCTGGCACCAAATGCATCATTTTATCTTCAGCCTCTTTTCTACGAGTAATTTGTGATAAGTCAATTGCGTTTAAAGCTTCAAAAATCGAATCGTGTCCATGCTTGTACTCTCTTGGAGCAATATCGGCAATGATTAGTTTATCAATTTTTTCGGGATAATTAATTGCAAACTGCATGGCTACTTTCCCTCCCATACTGTGGCCTAATAAATGAGTAGTATTAATTTTATTCTGATCCATAAAATTAGCTAAATCTTCCACCATTAGTTTTATGCTATGGTGTTCGGTATGTGGCGATTTCCCATGGTTCCGCATATCGATAGTATAAACAGAAAAGTTTTTTGAAAATTCAATTGCTAATGTTTGCCAATTATCTAACGAACCTAAAAACCCATGAATAATAATTAAATTATCAGGTGCAGTTCCGTATTTTTTGAAGTTTAATTGTAAAAACAAATTGTCTGATTGTTAAATTGCTGAATTGTATTTGAATGTGTTTTTAGTTGTCTTATAGCTCTACTATGAAAACATTAATTAGTGCAAATCAATTGTCTATTACTTATTGCCTATTGCTAATTACCCATCAAATTTTCTTCTAACATAGCCATTTCAGAAATTTTCCCGTTTTCGCATCTAATAATTCTGCCCGGGTATTTTAAAATTAATCTATAATCGTGAGAAGCCATTAAAACAGCAGTACCATTTTTTGCTATATTGTGAAGTAGCTCCATAATTCCATTACTGGTTTCAGGGTCTAAATTTCCAGTTGGCTCATCGGCTAAAATAACAGCAGGTTTATTAAGTAAAGCCCTGGCTATAACTAACCTTTGTTGCTCCCCTCCACTTAATTCAAAAGGCATTTTAAAACTTTTGGTATCTAAACCTACTTGTTCTAATACTTCATTTATACGCGAATCAATTTCTGCCTTGTTATTCCAATCGGTTGCTTGTAATACAAAATATAAGTTTTCGTAAACACTTCTATCTGTAAGTAACTGAAAATCTTGAAATACAATTCCAATTTTCCGTCTTAAATATGGAATTTGATTGTTTTTTAACTTTTCTAATTCAAATCCACCTAACATTCCTTTTCCTGTTTGTATGCCAAGTTCAGCATACAAAGTTTTAAGCAAAGTTGATTTTCCGCTACCCGTTTTTCCAATTAGGTAAACAAACTCACTTTCTAATATTGTTAAATTTATATTTGAAAGTACCAAGGTATTTTGTTGAAAAATACTTACTTCATTTAGTTGAATTACAGTTGATTTTGACATTTTTTTTTCGTTTAAAAAGAAACAGGAGTTACTTGACCAAAAGGAATATTGTTCAACAACTCTTTAATTTCATCTATTTTACTTCCAAGTCCGCATTTTTCAAGCGCTTTTTCTGGCCTATCGGTTCGTGTATAGCAAATTAAAGTAAAGTTGTCATCTCTTACCTGCAAATAATCAGGAATTTTGGCTACTCCCTTAATCTTAATTATATACATATTTTTTTTTTAAAAATTTTAAGCAAAAATAATTATTATTGCCCCACAAAACTAAAAAATTATATGAGAGAATTAAAACAAGTTTTTTTAGCTGCAACTTGTGTTAGCTTAATTGCAGCATGTAGTGTAAAAAACAACTTTACTAAAAACAATTATAATGTTACACCAAATCCTTTAGAATTAAAAGGCGACAGTGTAGAATTTACTATTAATGCTACAGTTCCAGCAAAATCAATTAACCCAAAAGCAATTGTTACATTTTCGCCATACATTAAGTGCGATGATGGAACAATTATTACTTTAAAAGAAAAAACAATTAAAGGAACAAAAGCCAAAGGTGCTGCTGACGAAACAGTAGATACTAAAGTAGGTGGAAAAGTTTCATATTCTGAAAAAATTCCATACAATCCTAGTTTAAAACGTGCACAATTAATGCCTAAGTTTACTGCTTTAGGTAAAGAAATTCCGGTTTCAATTGGTGCATTGGCAGAAGGTACTATTACTACTCCATTATTATTAAACAACAACGATTTAACTGTTTTTGCTAGTGATGATTACAAGGTAGAATTGGTTAATAAATCAATCAATATCTATTTTCCATTAGATATTGATAAATTTAATCCAAATTTTAAAGCTGGAAAAAATTTAAGTAACAAAATTCAAATTGCAGAATTAGGAAAACTATTAAAAGCAGATAAAAACTTTGTTGCTCGTGGAATTGCTATTAACGCATACGCATCACCAGATGGTGAATTAGATAGAAACACCAATCTATCAAAAGGAAGAGAAGAGTCAACATTTAATTTTTTCAAAAAGGAATTAAAAAAATTAGGTTTTTCTGAAGTAAACGATGAAAACTTTACTCGTGGATATAGCAGTGCTGAAGATTGGATGGGTTTTGAAAAAGCAATAGTTGCTGGTAATTTAAAAGAAAAAGATGCTATTTTAGAGATAATCAGAAATAAAAGTATTAGCGATGAAGAAAGAGAAGGTTTAATTTCTCGTCAATTCCCTAAAGTTTGGGAAAAAGCTAAAACTGAAATTTTACCAAGTTTGCGTAGAGCAGAATTAGTTATAAAAGGTGCTAACCCAATGAAAACTGATGCTGAATTAATGAATTACTATGGTAAATACGATACTTTATCGCCAAAAGAATTATTTCACTTAGCAGTAATTACTACTGACCTAAACAAAAAGCAAGAAGTATTAAATGCTTATAATACCAAACAAAATAGCGATTGGAGAAGTTTTAACGACTTAGCAGTGGCTGATATTAAATTAAACAATTTTGATGCTGCTAAACAAAATTTAGATAAAGCTTTATTAGCTAGCCCAGAAAACCCAACTATTTTGGCTAACTATGGTGTTGTTTACAAATTAACAGGAAATTACAAAGAAGCGGCAAAATATTACAACATGGCAGGAACAAAAGGTGCTGATGTAAGTTATAACTTAGGTTTATTAGCTGTTAAAAATGGTAATTATGCAGAAGCTGTTAGTATGTTTAATAAAAGTGGTTTAAAAGATTTTAACGTTGCATTAGCAACTTTATTAAATGGAAATGCTGCTGGTTGCAAATCAATAATTGATGAAATTAAACCTGAAGAGTTAAAATGGAATCACTACTATTTAAAAGCAATTGCTGCTGCACGCACAAGTAATGCTGATGATGTTGCTGCTAACTTAATAAAAGCAATTGGTGCAAACAACGAAGTTCGCAACATGGCAAAAAATGATATGGAGTTCTATAAATTATTTAGCAATCCTTTATTTCAAGGAGCTATTAGATAATTTATTTTAAAATAGATATAAAAACCACTCATAATTGGGTGGTTTTTTTTATTTACAAAAGCACGAAAAATTGCTAAATATTTTAATTGCTAAATAGAGTATATCTGCTATTTTCGTGCCCATTAAAATAATCATTTAAAAATAAAATGAACATACACGAATACCAAGCAAAGGAAATTTTAAAATCGTTTGGAGTAGCTGTGCAAGAAGGCATAGTTGCTGAAACTGGAGATGAAGCTTATACAGCTGCATTAAAATTAAAAGAACAATACGGAAGCGATTGGGTAGTAGTAAAAGCACAAATACATGCCGGTGGACGTGGAAAAGGTAGCATTATAGGAAAAGAGCAACGCGGTGTTGCAGTTGCTAAAAATGCAGACAAAGCAAAAGAAATTACCGAAAATTTAATTGGTGGTACTTTAGTTACTATACAAACTGGCCCTAAAGGTAAGTTGGTTAGCAAAGTATTGGTAGCTCAAGATGTTTATTATCCGGGTGCTAGCGAGCCTAAAGAATATTACATGAGTGTAATGTTGGATAGAGGACAAAGCAAAAACATAATTGTATATAGTACCGAAGGTGGAATGGATATAGAGCATGTAGCTGAACATACACCACATTTAATACATAAAGAAACTATTGATCCAAAAGTAGGTTTACAAGCTTTTCAAGCGCGTAAAATTGCCTTTACTTTGGGTTGCGAAGGCGAGGCATTTAAACAAATGGTAAAATTTGTAACTGCTCTTTACACTGCTTACGATAAAGCGGATGCTGCCATGTTTGAAATAAATCCTGTTTTAAAAACCAGTGATAATAAAATTATTGCTGTTGATGGAAAAGTAGATATTGACGACAATGCACTGTACCGTCATCCAAATTACGAAGCCATGCGCGATACCGCAGAAGAAGATCCAACTGAAGTTGAAGCAAAAGAACACAACCTTAACTATGTAAAATTAGATGGAAACGTTGGTTGTATGGTTAATGGTGCAGGTTTGGCAATGGCTACTATGGATATTATTAAGCTAAGTGGTGGCGACCCTGCTAACTTTTTGGATGTAGGTGGAAGTGCAAATGCTACCACTGTTGAAGCTGGTTTTAGAATTATTTTAAAAGATCCAAATGTAAAAGCTATCTTAATTAATATTTTTGGTGGTATAGTTCGTTGCGATAGAGTAGCACAAGGTGTGGTAGATGCTTACCATTCAATAGGAAATATTCCTGTACCAATTATAGTGCGTTTACAAGGAACCAATGCCGAAGCTGCTAAAAAATTAATTGACGAAAGTGGATTAAAAGTTTACTCAGCAATAGTATTAAAAGAAGCAGCCGATTTAGTTCAAAAAGCAGTAGCAGGAACTATTTAATAAATATAATATTACAAGATTTAAAAGCATAACTATTTTAGTTGTGCTTTTTTTTTCTTTACACATTGGTTTTTATAAAACAAATTCCTTAATTCCTAATTCGTAATTCTCATCTCCCATACTTTTATTATTATTGTGGGATACAAACAAACTAATGCAAAAAATAGCTTTAATAGTAGCAGGGGGGAGTGGAACTAGGATGGAAACAAATGTGCCTAAACAGTTTTTATTGCTGGCAGGCAAACCTATTTTAATGCATACCATTGAAGCTTTTTACAATAGTGAAATTAGCCATATTATTTTGGTTTTACCTTTAGGCGAAATGGAATATTGGAATGAGTTGTGCCAAAAATATGGGTTTACTATTAAACATCAATTGGTGGCAGGTGGATCATCCAGGTTTGAATCGGTAAATAATGGTTTGCAATATTGTAATAACGAAGATTTAGTGGCTATACACGATGGAGTTAGGCCTTTTATAAGTAAGGAAATAATTTTAAAAAGCTTTGAAACTGCATTAGAAAAAGGCAATGCAGTAGCAGCAGTTCGCTTAAAAGATTCGATAAGAAAAGTAGAATTACTCGGCAATAAAAATGTAAACAGAGATAATTATTATTTAATTCAAACACCTCAAACATTTAAAGTTGAACTAATAAAGCAGGCTTATGCAGCGCAAAATCATATAAATTTTACTGACGATGCAAGTGTGTTAGAAGCCAACGGGCACGCCATAAACCTTATAGCTGGAGATTATAAAAACATAAAAATAACTACGCCCGAAGACATGCTAATTGCTGAAGCATTTTTAAAAACAAAATAGTACACCTGTTTTATTTCAATTGAAATTACTCTTCGGTAAAAGGATCATCTTTACTGGTAGTTTTAGTTTCTATTTTGTATTTATCGCAATCCAATTCAATGGTTAAATCCATTTTGGGAACTGCCCAATTTTGTTCTATTTCAATTAATTTTTTTGATTGAATTGATTTCATGAAATTACCAAAAATAGGCATTGCCATAGCCGAACCACTTCCTAAATCCATACTCCTAAAATGTATAGCACGTTCTTCGAAACCTGTCCAAATACCAGTTGTTAAAGTAGGTGTAATGCCTATAAACCAACCATCGCTATAATTTTGTGTAGTGCCAGTTTTACCCCCAACTGCGCCTTGAATGCCATACTGGTACTTTATTTTAGCTGCTGTTCCATGTGTGGTTACTTTTTCTAACATTTTACACATAACATAACTTGTTTGCTCGCTTAAAGCTTCTCTGCTTTCTATTTTAGGTTCAAAAACTGTGTTGCCATTTTTATCAGTTATTTTTAATAAATAGTTGGGTTTAATCCACACCCCTTTATTGGCAAAAGTGCTAAAAGCACCTGTCATTTCAAAAACCGAAATATCGGCAGTGCCCAAAGCAGTGGCAGGGTAAGGGCCCATTGGACTTTCAACTCCCATTTTTTTAGCAATGCTTATTACTTGCTTTATGGCATCTGAACCCAAGCTTTTTAAAACTTGCAATGCAATTAAGTTAACCGAAAATTGCAAACCTCTGTACATGGTCATTTCAGGAGTAGTATATTCCTCGTCAGCATTTCCTGGATTGTAATCAGGATAACCTTCAAACTGAACGGACTTATTAGGATAAATGTTGCAGGGCGATATGCCATTATCAATAGCCAAAGTATAAACAAATGGTTTAAAAGTAGAACCTACTTGGCGTTTCGAATTTTGATTGACATGGTCGTATTTAAAATGTTTGTAATCGTTTCCACCAACCCAAACTTTCACTTGTCCATTTCTTGGATCTACGCTCATCATTCCACATTGTAAAAAATATTTATAATACTTTAAACTATCCAAAGGAGTCATTATTGTATCTATTGTACCTCTAGAACTGCTATAAACTTTCATTTTTACAGGAGTATTAAACTGTGCCTCAATTTGCGTTTGACTTAAATTTTGTTCTTTGCAAATTTTATACCTATCGCTTCTTTTCATTGCAGTTAAAAGTATTTCTTTATGGCTTCCCCAAGGTTCTCTTCCCTTCCAATGAGCATAAAACTTTTTTTGCATTGTTTTTAAATGTTCACTTACCGCTATTTCTGCCTGCGACTGTAATTTTGCATTGATAGTAGTATATATTTTTAATCCATCTTTATATAAATTATATCCATTTTCATCGGCCCATTCTGTTATTTCACCTCGTAAATATTCTCTAAAATAAGTTGCTAAACCTTCGTTGTGGTCATCCTCCTCATAGTTTAGTTTTATTTCTCCTTTTTTAAACTGTTTTGCTTCTTTTTCGGTTAAATATCCATTTTTAAGCATTTGGTTTAAAACAGTATTTCTTCGATTTAAAGCATTTGCTGGATTTCGATTAGGGTTAAATTTGGTTATTCCTTTTAACATTCCAACTAATAAAGCTGCTTCGGGTGCATTTAAATCCTTTGGCGATTTACCAAAAAAAACTTTTGAAGCACTTCTAATTCCAAAGGCATTTCCCCCAAACTCCACTGTATTAAAATACATGGTTAAAATTTCTTGTTTGGTGTAGCGTTGTTCTATTCTTATGGCAGTAATCCACTCTTTAAATTTGGTAATTGCTTTATTAAAAACATTGTTAAACCTTTTACGTGGAAATAAATTTTTGGCCAATTGTTGTGTAATAGTACTTGCCCCACCCCTGGTTCCTAAAAACAATGCACCTGTAAATACCCTTCTAAAATCAATGCCACTATGGTCGTAAAAACGTACGTCTTCGGTAGCTATTAATGCATTTATTAATTGAGGGCTTAGCTCTTCAAAACTTGCATTGCTTCTGTTTTGTAAAAAATATTTTCCTAATAAAATTCCATCGCTACTGTAAACTTCGCTAGCAAGTAAAGTAGTAGGGTTTTCTAACTCTTCTAAAGGTGGAAGTTTATACGATTTTGGAACCCAATCGTTCCATAAAAACATTACAAGTATTGCCAAAATTGCTGAACCACCAAAAGAGGTAATCCAAAGCCATTTTATAGCTTTTTTATACTTTTTGTCAAATAATATTTGAGTAAATTTCATTTTATTTTATAGTTTCTGTTGTATTTTTTTATAAAAATTAAAATACTTTTCCATTTGTTTGTCTTTCATTATGTTTTTATAATTATTTATCGAAATTATAAAATCAATATACGGTTCGGTAACTTTTAGTTTGTTTGTTATAACATTATTAGCAACAATTCCTTTGTAATATTCTTCTGCCTTTTTTTGATTGGGAAACTCCCTAACTAGCAAATATTGGTAGCCTTCATTGCTCATTAATGCGTTAATGCGCAGGTTATCGTTGGCAGCAAATGCCTCGTTATAAGCATATGTTTTTTCAACATAATCGGTAAAGTTTGCTTTTACATTTTTAATTGCAAATATGTAATAGTGTTTTTCGTTTGGTTCTAATTCAAAATCAACCAAGGCTGAATCGAGCTTTACAAGTTCTATTTTCTTTTCGGTTTTATTTAAAATTAAAAGCATTTGTTTTGCTTCTTCCGACACATCAGTTTTTGGAAACTCTTTTGTTATAAAAGTTAATGCTTGTTTAAATTCTTCTACTTTTCCTGTTTTGCCAACCGACAATGCGAGTAAAAATTCAAATTTTGGCCTTAAATTATTTCCCGAATATTTTTTATCAGCTTCAGCTTTTAATAATTTAACTTCTTCAAAATTATTGTTTTTGTAAGCTTCAAATGTTTTATCGTAAAGTTTTACTAATTCTTTATTTTCGTCATTAGAAGCTGTATTAGTTACTTTTCCAAGTAATAGTAAAGTGAACGAATTGTTGGGATAAATACTCAATAAATCTTCTTTATATTTTTGTGCATTATTTGTTTCATTGAATTCTATATGGCTTTTATGTAAGTAATACCAAGCCTCAGGTTCGTACTCTTTTTTAGGAAATTTTCTTTGTAAAATATTGTAATAGTTTATTGCTTCTTTATAGTTATTTATTTTGTTAAAATAAATATTTCCTAAGTTATGCAAAGCTTCCATCATATTTAAATTCGAGGCTTCTAATGCTTCAGTTGTATTTGGAATATTTTTAAGCCAAGCATCTTTATTAGGATCTCCCAAAATAATGTTTTGTGTTTCTTTAGCTCCATCATTATTATCTTTCGATAAATTGCCAACTACTACATTTGGATTTTTAGTTTTTTCTGTTTCATCAGTTGAATCAGCTTCTGAGGATTGTTTTTTCTCTTTTTCTTTGCTGGCTATTCGCCAAAAATCTTCGTTTATTCTATTTCCCCACTTTCGGGTGTTTGTAAAATCCATATACCCCGCAGAGGCCAAAGCTGTGTTATAAAAATACCACTGGTTTCCACTACCCGTATTATCGAAAGCTTGTGGTGCATTATTTATATTGCCAGGATTATTATTTTTATTTGCATTTAAACTTGCTTCTATAATTCTTCTTTTTTGCAACTCTTTCGCTTCAATTTCTTTTCGTTTAGTTTCAGCATTTATCCAACCTGTAACCTTTCGGTTTAACTCGTCTTTACTGAGTTTAGCTAGCATTTGTAAACTGTCTTCTGTTTCATAAACTTCCAAATTATTTATTAAATCAGATAATACCATTTTAGTTGCAATAATGGAGTTATATTGTTTGTCTTTTTTATCAATTAAAAGAGCAGTAGTATCGTAAAATGCCCTTGCGTTTTTGTAATCTTTTAATTCAAAATAAAGCTTGGCTAATTCGTAAGTGGTTTTAGGTTTTTGAGTTAATTTAGTTCCTATTTTTTCGTTCGATTTTTTAAAAGCAGTAATTGCAAGTTGGTAATTTTTTTGACTCAATTCTAACTTTCCCAATTCATAATATATCTGACTAAGAAAATCTTCATTTTTATCATCTTTCGACATTTTCTTTAAGTTTCGCCTTACTTTATTTACCGATTTCTTGTCGTTTACATCGTACAATTTTGTAATATTAATATTTGCATTAAAACCAAAATCGTATGAAGGAACTAAACTTATTACTTTATTAAAATTAAAAATAGCATTTTTATTATCGTTAGCGTTGGCATACAATTGCCCTAAAATAAAACGATACCTTATTTTTTCTTCTTTGTTTAACTTCCCTTCGGCAAATACTTTATTTAAGTTATCAATAGCCGATTTATATTTTTCGAGCCTAATATTAATATCAGCAGCAGTTAAATAAATTTCGGTTAAATCTTTTTTTTCAATTTTTTTATTAGATAAAACCAAGCCAATTACTGCTTCGGCCTCCTGTGGTTTTCCTAAACCAATATATGACTTTGCAATCCAAGCTGTACTAATATTTTTATATTCTACAGGATATTTGTTTATCATAAATTGCATGGCTTCCTGGCTGGCATAAAAATCTCTTTTAAAAAAATGTGTTTTAGCAATAGCAAACCACGATTCGTCAGTGTAGGAGCCAACTCTATGTAATTGAATAGAGCCCGAAAATTTTTTCATTGCATCTTCCAATAAATTATTTACCCCTTTTGCCTGAGCATCGGTTCCATAAGGAAATATATCTAATATTTTATTAAAGTCGTTTACATGCCCGCTACTAAGTGAAGTGATAGCTTCGTTTAGTTTTTCTTCCCCATTAAAATAAATATTGTAATGTCCAACTAAACTGTGCCATTTTTTATTCAGCCATTTTTCCTTATTTGGATTGCATGAAGCTATCAATATCAAACTTATTACTAAGAATGAAAAAGTTTTATTTATTTTTTTTAAATTATTATATTTCAAAAGCAATCTATTTTTATATTTTTGGAGAAAAACCAACTCACAATTTTAAGCATTATCATTTAATTTGGAATCAAAAAGAAAAAAGATTTTAGAAAAATTAAAATTACCTCATCGTTTGATTATTATTAATGACGAAACGTTTGAAGAGAAATTTTCGTTTAAATTAACTCCAATGAACGTTTTTGTTGGGTTTAGCTCCTTTATTGTACTTTTTGGTTTACTTGTTATTTTATTGGTTATTAATACTCCTTTTCGTGAACTTTTACCAGGTTATGGCGACAATGATACCAAGCGAAATTTGCAAGAATTACTTTACAAAACTGATTCAATTGAGCGTACTTTAAAAGAAAGAGATGCCTTTTTAAAAAATAAAATCAACATTTTAAATGGTGGAACAGGGTTAAGTGATTCAATTGCAAAATAAAAAACTAAGCTTCTTTAATTCTTTTTTCAATTAAACTGGTTGAATAACCTGGCAAAAAATCAATGGTTTTAACTACTCCTCCTTTTGCCATAACTATATCAAACCCTACAATATTTTCGGGCCTGTAATCGCTTCCTTTTACCAATACATCTGGTTGAACTAATTTTATTAAATCATAAGGCGTTTCCTCATTAAATAAAACAACTGCATTTACACATTGCAAAGCAGCAATAATTGTTAACCGCGAATGTTCGTCTTGAATGGGTCTGTGAGGGCCTTTTAGCTTGCTTACTGAAGCATCGGTATTCAATCCCATAACCAATACATCACCTAAGTCAGCAGCACGATTTAAGTAATCAATATGGCCTTTGTGAAGCAAATCGAAACAACCGTTGCTAAACACTATTTTTTTACCATGTGCTTGCCAAGTTGCTACTTGAGTTTTTAAAGTTTCCCAAGTGTGAATTTTATTATTAAGGATTTCAATATGTGTCATAAATTATTGTTACGTGTTGACTATTTCGAGTTATTTATTGCCGATTACTTATTCCTTATTTAAAATTAATCAGCCAATTAACTGTTTCTTCAGCTTCAGCAATTGACCAAGAATGAGGATTTTTTTTGCCAGTTAATTTACGAAAACCTTTATTGTTTGTTAAAACCAATTTTGCGTTTTTATTTCCTAATAGTCTTATCGAATTAATAACCAATGAGCAATCTAAAGTATTCAAATCATATATGCTCCTATTTCTTTCTTCCATTTGCCACATAATATCTGGTTCTGAAATAAGCATAATAGGGCAATTAATTAACAACTTAATATTAGTTTGAGTGGTATCTGAAAAGGAATAAGGGGATATGGAATGAAAAGGAGTTTTATCAATATAAGGTGTACTTTGAAATTCATACTGTAGTCTTTTTATAAAATAATCAGCTTCTTGTTTTGATATATCAACTTTGCTGTGCATTAAAGCATATTCTAAACTAAAATACATTTTCTCAAAATCGAGTGGTGGGTCAATTGCAAAAATAGCTTTGGGTTTAACTAATGAATTTGAACCATTCGCCCTTTCAGCATATTTTACAACTCCCGAACCACCTAACGAAAATCCACCTAAATAAAGAGGTTTGTCCATTATTGAATATTTTCTTTGGAGGTAAATAATCAATTTATCAATATTTGATTGAGATAAACTATCAATAAAAAAAGTTTGTGTTCCATATTGCAATGATGCAAAAACGGTAATCAAACCATTTTTAGCAGCAATATTTTGAATATTTGTTTCTTTTGAAGCATTTTGCGGTGTTTCGCCAAAACTGGTTAAAAGCAATAATAACCCAATTGGTTCAATTGAAGGCTTATAAGCAATGTAGTAATTTGAATTTGTATCTTTAGGATTACTATAAACAATCTCTGATTTCTGAGCAACAAGATTAAGTGTAAAAAAAAACGCACTGATTAAAACAGCAACTCTCTTCATAATATGGTTATTTATATTTAAGATTTATGTTTAGACAAGTTCATCAACCGCCAATGGCTATTTATCTTTTGCTTATTGCTTATTGTCAATTGCCTATTTAGCTACTGCTTTTTCAAAAATAAAATTAAGCTGCTTATCAAACCTAAAAGAATAAGAACAATCATTTGAGCACCATGAATTAAAGTTGCATAAGCAACTCCATCAACTATGGCTACGCCAAAAAGCAATAAACTTTGACTTATAAAATAATGGAATGTGCCTGCGCCTGCGCCTGGAGCTGGCAATGCAACTCCTATAGTGCCAATAGCAAAAACAGTTAAACAAGCTGCAAAATTTAAGTTTTCTGTACTATGTAATGAAAAGAAACAAAAGTACATCATTAAAATGTAACAGAACCAAATACTAATTGATAAAAAAATAAAGAGAAAAGGCTTTTTAACTTTTTTTATGCTTAATAAACCATCAGTAAAGCCTTTTAAAACCGTTAAAAACTTATTGAAAATGGGTAGTGATTTTATTTTATTACGAAACAAAAAAGCAACAATAACAAAAACAACAATCAATGCTAATAAAATCCATTTAACAGGTAAAGAATTTGATGATTGACTAACATTATTGGAAAATGCATTTTGAATAAAATTCCAAATAAGATTGAATTGAATAAGAAAAACTAAACCCAATAAAAAAAGCATAATAATTAAATCGAAAATGCGTTCTGTAACAACACTTCCCAACGATTTTTCAATTGGTAGATTATCTGATTTGTTTAAACTAGCACAACGAGCTACTTCACCAGCCCTTGGAATAAAATAATTCATCATATAACCAATTAAAACAGCGTAAAAACTATGGCTAGTTTTAATTTTATAATCCATAGCATTATACATTAAAACTGCCCTGTATGCTCTTAACCAATGGCTAAAAACTGAAATTAATAAACCCAAACTCAGCCACCACAAATTAGCAGTTGCAATTTTTTCCCAAAGCTCATTCCAGTTTTGGTCTTTAAAAACGTAAAACATAAACCCGCCACCAATAATTATGATGACTAAATATTGTATTACTTTTTTAAGCATTGAATTAATTTAATTTATTATTATGGTCAGTATAAACGGCAATAGGTTGGTACTTTTTTGCTTCTTCAAAATTCATAATGCAATACGAAATTATAATTACAGGATCGCCAACTGCAGCTTTACGGGCAGCAGGACCATTTAAACAAATCATTCCCGAACCCCTTTCACCTTTAATAATATATGTTTCCAAACGTTCACCATTGTTTACATTCACTACCTGTACTTTTTCATTTTCTATCATGTTGGCTGCATCCATCAAATCTTCGTCAATGGTAATGCTTCCTACGTAGTGTAATTCGGTTTGCGTAACTTTAACGCGGTGTATTTTCGATTTTAATAATTGTATTTGCATTTCAATAAAAGTGGCGCGAAGCTAAATCAATTTAATTGATATGCCAAAAATAAGGAAATAACCCTATTATAATATAGCCCTGTTCAAAAAATCGTTCAATGGTTTCATGGCTTTAAAAGCTTTTTCGCAATGTTTTAATAACTCTTTTTCAGTTAAATTATTGTCATCAATTTTTAAATATGCCAAAAATCCTTTGTGTTTAATGTATTCAATTGCAGGATTTTCGGCATCATAACCTTTAGGTGGCCTTTGTAATTTATCGCCAGTTAATGTTCCAAAATTTTTTATAAAATCTTTATGCTTTAAAATTTTGTTAAACTCATCAAAATTATAATCAATTTCTTGCCTAATAGCTGCTAACTTATCAGGCATGGGTTGGTACGAACCTCCAGCTATAAAACTTTCGCCTGGCTGAAAATGAATATAATAGCCGCAAAAATCAGCAGCCTTTCCGCCCTTGCTTAAGCTAATTCCAAAGTTATTTTTATACGGATTTTTATTTGCCGAAAACCTAACATCTCTGTTAATTCTAAAAATACATTTTTTAGGGTCTAACTCAGCTATTTCTGGGTCAAAAATGGCTGTTTGTTCTATTATTTTAGCTGCCAAATCTATCCACTCCAGCCTAAGTTTATCGTAAGTAGTTCGGTTTTGGTCAAACCATTCTTTGCTATTGTTTTGTTGTAAAGCAGTTAAAAATTTACTAAGCGATTGTATTTCCATAAAATTTAATTTTATTCAAATATGGTAAAATAAATAGTTATAAGAAATTAGTAAGTGTAAATTTAAACTATTATTCTGCTCGCTTTTTTATTTAAATGCTTTTTATAAAAAAATAAGCTTGCAAAATGAACAGTTAATGCAAAGGGAATACAAATAAATGCCCAACCAATTATTGCCGAAAGCTGAGAGTTAATAATATTAAATACAGAATCAAAAAAACTTTCTTTTAAAGCTGCTACTTTTTCTATGGTTTTGGTTTTAGTATCGGTAAAAAAAGTATTTACAAATTGCCCTAATTGATAAAAAGGCACTAACATTAATAGTTGTAAAGGAGCAACAATCCAATTAACCAATTGAATTACAACTACATTTAACCTAAAAATAAATGCAAATACAAAACACAAAATAGAAGTAACACCAATAAATGGAAAAAGGCCAAAAGTAACTCCTAAACTTACAGTTAAAGCCAACTGATAAGGAGTTAAACCGTAGGTAAATATGGTTAATATTTTAGATTTAAAGTTGTTGTAAACATTGTTCATATAATGCATCAAAAGTAACACCACAATGTTATGTATATATTAAAATGATAAGAATTATTACCCTGTTAATGTTTATTTTAGTAAAAATGTTACATAATATTATTTGAAGGTAATTATTTTATAGTGGTTTATTTTTTTCGTTTTAAAAGCCAATAAACAAATGCACCAACTAAAATAAGCGGCCACAGTTTAAATATATTTACTAAAATAATGGCAAAAATATCCAAACCTATTTTAATTGAATTCCATAATTGAACAAAAAAAGTAGGTTCAAATGTTTTGATTTCGACATCGTTTGCAACAATTTCCTTTTTGGTAGTGGGTTTTTGATAAATATTTAAAGTTATTGTGCTGTAATTTATCTGATCGTTAATGGAAAGATTTGAAATTTTAGCTTGGTCGGCTTGTTCTTGTTTATTCAAAATTAACTCTTCTGCGGTGGTGGTTTCAATAAGTTTCTTGTTAGTATTTTCTATGGCTTTGGTTAATCGCTGTTCCTGTTTTGCTGATCGGTTTTGAGTTAATTTATTAGCTAATAATTGCAAAGCAACATCTTCGGCTTTTATAATTCTATAGTCTAAAAAATCAATGTTTTGTGCAATTAACCTGAGAGTGGTATCGAGCTTGGAATTGGGTACCCTAATAATTAAATCGTTGGTTACTGAATAATTAATTATTTTTAAAGTAGAATCTTCACTTATTTGAGTAAATATTGTTCCATTATCATCGCTTTTTAAATGAGTAAATGTAACAAAACCGCCCATTTTATTGGTTATTTCTTCAATGTAATAGGTGGAATTAATGACACTTTTTACACTAAATTTCATTTCTGCTGTTCTTACAAATCGATGAGTTGTGTCTTTGTTGTTTTCAACAGCAGCCGATGATGAAACAAAATCATTGGTGCTGATAGAATCGGCTTCATTACTAAAACCCTCTTGCTTTTTTTCAGATGAAGGAGCACAAGCAAAAATGGTAATTATAAAAGTGAAAACGATAGCAATTTGATAGTTTTTAAAATTCATTTTTTGAAGTTTATTGAATACAACAATTATATTGAAAATTTAGTATGATTAAGCAATTAAAATATTTTTATGATTGTAAAATATATGTATTTTTGAATTAGATAATTTTAAAAAAATAACACAATTAGTTTTAAATATTGAAGATGATAAATTGAATACTTTTATTGAATTTATAAAAACATTAGATGATGTATCTGTTGAAAAAACTATTTCTGAATATCAAATGGAAGAAGTATGTGCTAGGTTGCAAATGTTAAATGATGGTGAAATGAGAATAAGGCCTTGGGATGATGCCAAGCAAGAAATAATGGTTTAATAAAATTATTGTTTTAGCTGTATTTCATTCAAGTATTAACCCCAAAAAATGAATAAGAAAATAAATTTATAATATAGTATTGTACTAATACATTTATGCATTTATTTTACAGCATGAATGAATTGGAAGCAAAAATTTTAATTGACGATTTATGCAATCAACTTGAAAAGCATAATTATAATTATTATACCTTATCAAACCCGAGTATTTCCGATTTGGAATTTGATCAATTGTTGAATCAATTAAATGATTTAGAAAAACAATTTCCACATTTGCAAAACCCCAATTCGCCAACTTTAAAAGTGGGTGGAAGTATTACCAAAAATTTTGAAACGGTAAAGCATAAATATCCCATGTTGAGCTTGGGAAATACTTATAACGAAACAGACTTACGCGATTTTGATGATAGAATTAAAAAAGCAATTGGCAATGGTTTTGAATATGTGTGTGAATTAAAGTTTGATGGACTAGCCATTAGTTTAAGTTACGAAAACGGTAAACTTGTGCGCGCTGTTACTCGTGGCGATGGTTCGCAAGGCGATGATGTAACCAATAATGTAAAAACCATCCAATCAATTCCACATCAATTAAAAGGAAACGATTACCCTGCTAGTTTTGAAATTCGAGGAGAGGTTTTTATGCATAAAAAAACCTTTGAAAAGCTGAATGCAGAATACCGCAAAGAGCTTGAAGATAAAGAGGTTTATACTGAAACCCAAATATTGGAAAAGTTGTATAAAAACCCACGTAACTTTGCCAGTGGAACTTTAAAAATGCAAGACAGTAGTGAGGTTGCAAAACGTCCGCTCGATGCATTTTTATACTTTTTATATGCGGATAATAAAATAAGCGAAACTCATTTTGAAAGCCTTAAGTTAGCCGAAAGTTGGGGCTTTCAGGTAAGCGATCATTACAAATTATGCAACAATATTGATGATGTGCTTGAATTTATTAAATACTATGAATCTGCACGCCACGATTTGAGTTACGAAATAGATGGAATTGTTATAAAAGTAAATAGTTATTTACAACAAGAAGATTTGGGCTTTACGGCTAAAAATCCACGTTGGGCTATTTCATACAAATACAAAGCTGCCACCGCAGTAACTAAATTAGAAAAAGTAACTTACCAAGTTGGTAGAACAGGTGCCATAACACCAGTTGCCAATTTAACACCTGTTCAATTGGCTGGAACTACCGTAAAACGTGCTAGTTTGTATAATGCAGATGAGTTAGAAAGATTAGATTTGCACGAAAACGACACTGTTTTTGTAGAAAAAGGTGGAGAAATTATTCCTAAAATAGTGGGTATTGATATTGAAAATAGAGCACCAAATGCTGTTAAAATTATTTACCAAACCCATTGCCCTGAATGTAACACTGAGCTAATTAGAAAAGAAGGAGAAGCAATACATTACTGTCCAAATTTAAGTTATTGTCCGCCTCAAATAATAGGTGCTATGGAACATTTTGTGAGCCGAAAAGCCATGAATATTGATAGCCTTGGTGGCGAAACTGTGGCGGCATTTTATAAAATAGGTTTAATAAAAACGTATGCCGATTTATACGATTTAAAATATGAGCAAATTTTAAATTTAAGCATTGAAACTAACGATGAAATTGATGATTCGAAAAGTAAAAAACGCTCAATAAAAGAAAAGTCCGCTTTAAATATTATTGAAGGAATTACAGCTTCTAAGGCTGTTCCTTTTGAAAGGGTTTTGTTTGGGTTGGGAATAAGAATGATTGGCGAAACCGTTGCTAAAAAGTTGGCGAAACACTTTCAAAACATTGATAATATTATGGCTGCTACTAAAGAACAAATAGCCGATATTTATGAAATTGGCGATAAAATAGCGGAACATTTAACTCAGTTTTTTAGTGATAAAGAGAATGTGCAAATGATAGAAAAATTAAAACAACATGGATTAAAATTAGCCATAGAAGAAGAAGTTGGAGTGGAGCGCAGTAATAAATTAGATGGAAAAACGTTCTTGGTAAGTGGTACATTTGCAATGAGCCGCGATGATTTGAAAAAGTTAATTGAAGTAAATGGTGGAAGAAACATAGCAGGTGTTTCTAAAAATTTAAACTACTTAATTGCTGGTGATAAAATGGGTCCTGAAAAACTTAAAAAAGCTACGGATTTAAACATTCAAATTATAACTGAACAAGAATTTTTAAACATGATAAATTAAATGAAAAAAATAGTTTTTATTTTATTTTTTATACAATCAATTGCTGCCATAGCACAAGATAATATTATTACCATTCCTTTAAATAATTGGGGAAAAGACGATAGGTTTCACAAATATGAAAATACTTTGGCGTTATTTAAAGTGCAAGGCGATACCATAAAAAGTTTGGATTTTGAAGACTTAAGACCTTCGGTAGATATAATTATAAAAAAGCCATTAGGTTTTAAAAATTATGCCTATGGATTTTTGTTTTTTGCTGGTTCAATTAATTATAAAAATAATGGTTTCGTAACTGTTTTAATTGGCGATTACAATACTACAAATCCGACTTTATTTGTAGACAATAACCAAAATTTTGATTTTACTGATGATGAAAAATTAACACTACCTTATTACAACCAAAAGGGACTAGAATTTGATTTACAAAACGATATATTTAAAAATGGTAAAAACAGAATTTTATTAACTAGAACAGTACTTTTTGGTAAGCTTGATTTAAGAAAATACAAAGACGAATATTACCAATATTACTATAAAGATAGAGCTTTTGTAGGTTTAGATTTTACCTATCGCGAACAACGATATTTGGCTAAAAGTGGAATTGTAAAATTGAATGATGATAGCTTTAGAATTGCATTGCATGATGGCAATTCGAATGGAAAATTTAATGACAATGATACTGACAGAGTAATTGTTATAAATTATAACGATTCAATTTTTGATACAACTAACGATTTATTTGCAAATAAATTAAGCAAGGACAAAAAAAATAATTATTTTGAAAAAAATGGGAAAATATTTGAAATAGTAGAAGTAGATGCAGAAGGAAGTTTTATAAAAATTAAACAATCGAATAGCGATTTATTATTTGGTAAAATTGCAGTAGGAAAAAAAATACCTAAAGTTGTAATTACCAATCACAAGGGAGAAAAAAAGAATTTAAAAAAACTAAACAAGCACCAAGTGTTTATGTATTTTACTTCTTTAACATCTAAAAATTTTGAAAAAGATACTGCTATATTAAGACAAATTGCAAATATTGACTCTTGCAACATAAGGGTAATATTATTTTTATATACAAATAAAAGTTACACCGTTAGAATATATGCAAACCAAAGCAAAGCCAACTATACTGTGGCTTTAGGACATAAAGTATTAAACAAAAAATTAGGAATAAGAGGGCTACCTCAAACACTTTTGGTAGGTAAACGAAGAAAGGTAATTAAATATGGAATTACCCCTGATGAATATTTGAATATGCTGATTAAAAAATAGATTAATAAAATTTAATGTTTTAACAAATTTTATTAGTTTTGAATAGAACATAAAATTTTATCATGAAAATACTAGTAATTGAAGATGAGCCAAAAGTGGCTGCTTTTATTAAAGAAGGATTGGAACTACAAAACTTTAATGTAACAATTGCTTACGATGGTTTTTTTGGAAAAAAATTGGCCTTAGAAAATTTTTATGACGTATTAATTTTAGACTTATTAATTCCATATGTAAATGGTTTAGACTTGTGCAAACAACTTAGACTTGAAGGTTACAAAGCACCCATATTAATCCTTTCGGCTTTATCCTCGGTTGATGACAAAGTAATGGGACTTGACTCAGGGGCAGATGACTACATGGTAAAACCTTTCGATTTTAGGGAATTAATAGCACGAATAAAGGCTTTATGTAACAGATATACCAATAATTTAAAAGACCATAAAATTTTAAATATGGCCGATTTAGAACTTGATATTTATAAAAAAACGGTAAAAAGAAATGGTAAAATGATTGATTTAACTTTTAAAGAATTTTTGCTTTTGGAATATTTATTAAAAAACAAAAACCGTGTAGTATCAAGGGCAGAAATAAACGAAAAAGTTTGGGAAGAAAAGTACGATTCGGGAACAAATATTATTGATGTTTATATTAATTTTTTAAGAAGAAAAGTAGATAAAGGATATAAAAATAAACTTATTTATACGATGGTAGGAATGGGCTACATGATGAGAGACCCAGAATAAATACTTTTGAACTAATACAACAATGAGTATTTTAAAAAACCAATTAAATGAAAATATAAGTTTTAATGCCATTATTACCCACGAGCTTCAAAAACTGAGCGAAGCCGAAGTATCTAAGGAAAAAGAAAGAAGAAAAATTGAAGATGACTTTTTGAGGGTCGACTATTTAATTATCGTACTTTTCTAATTGCTTTATAAATACTGCATAATCTTTATGGTATTCAGCAATTTGCAAATAATCTTTTTCAAACGCATTAAAACTTAATTGGTAAGCATGAAGCACCACTCGTTTTATTATAGGCTCTTCGTTTTCCCACTTTCCTTCTTTGAACTTAGGTTTAAACTGCGATAAAAAAACATTTTTACCTCCATAACTTATATCGGCCACAATAGGAAAATTTTGAGATGCCAAGTGAATGCGTATTTGATGTAACCTGCCTGTTACGGGCTTACAAGCCAATAAAGTAAAGTGTTTGTAAAGCTTTAAAGTTGAAACGATGGTAGTAGATGGTTTTCCTTCTTTTTTATCGACAAAAGCCAATCCTTTTCTGGTTTGACCAAGTGGCAAAACTATTTCTTGGTTTTGCACCATTAACTGCCCCGCAACTATAGCATGGTAAGTTTTATCTACTTCTCGTTTTTCAAATTTTATTGCCATTTCTCTGTAAGCTTCATCGCTTTTGGCCAACAATAAAATTCCACTTGTTTCTTTATCTAATCGGTGGCAAAGTCTCAACTCTTCGTTGTATTTTTTGGCTAATTTAATAATGCTTAAATTATCATCATGCCTATCATCAAGACTCGAATAAAATGCTGGTTTGTTTATAAATACAAAATGCTCATCTTCAAATATAATGATATCTTTTAAACTGTGGAGGTGCTTCATATAAGTTTTGCAATATAAATCAATTGTTTCCCTTTGAAACTATTTCTTTTAAATGCTATAATAATTGAAATAAAAAACAATAAATTGGTTAAAATGTGCATTTTTGTAACAATGGTTTTAAAGAAATATTTACTCATTAGTTTAACATTTTTGGTGGCAAAAGCAGTATTTGCACAGCATACTTATATTCCCAATAGTGCATTTTACAATCACATTATTGATAGGTTTGAGATAAAAAATAGTACATTAAACAACGCCTATTTTCATACCAGTAATAAAAGTTATAGAAGAAAATCAATTGCTGAATTTGCCAATAATTTATATAAAAACGATACCAATTTATCAAAACAAGATTTATTTAACTTAGAGTATTTGTTAACTGACAATTTTGAATGGGCAAACAATGATTTAACTACTTCGAGAAAACCAATATTAAAACAACTATATAAACAAAAAGCTGCTTTTTACTCAGTTCAAATTCCCGATTTTAACTTAGTAGTAAATCCAGTCTCCATGTATTTTTTAAGCACAATTGATTACTTGGGAAAACCAGCAGTAATTAACAACAGAGGAATAGAAATAAGGGGAAATATTACTGATAAAATTGGTTTTTACACCCAAGTAAGTGATGAAATTTTAAGGCCTATTCCAGCTCAGATAGAAGAATACCAAAGACTAAAAACTTTTCAAGGAATTGGTTTTACTAAAAGCTCAGATAAAAATCAAATAGATTATTTTCTATCAAGCGGTTATTTCAGTGTTTCGGCTAATAAATACATGGATTTTCAACTTGGACATGGCAGGCAATTTATAGGCGATGGTGCAAGAAGTTTTATAATTTCAAACAATGCAGTCGACAATTTTTATTGCAGATTAAACACCCGAATTTGGAAAATAAATTACACTAATATTTTTAGTGAATACCGAAATTTTATTGGAGGTTCATACACCATTCAGCCTCGACACTATTCAGCTACGCATCATCTTTCAGTTAATATTGGTAAAAAGTTTAATATTGGAATTTTTGAAACCATTATTTTTCAAAGAGATAGCGGTTATACCAATACTGGGTTTGAAGTAAATTACTTGAATCCAATAATATTTTACAAATCGATTGAAAACGGATTAAACAGTACCGATAAAGCTGTTTTAGGAACAAATTTTAAATACAATTTTGCCAATCATTTTTCGTTTTACGGACAACTGGTTTTAAGCGAATTGGTATTAGATGAAATAATAAACAATAGAGGTTGGTGGGGAAATAAATGGGCTTATCAATTGGGTTTAAAATACATTGATGTATTTGGAATAAATAACCTAGATGTACAAGGCGAACTAAATGTATGTAGGCCATATATGTATACTTCTTATTCATCACTTCAAACCCATACCAATTACAATCAACCTTTGGCTCATCCGCTAGGTGCTAATTTTTACGAATTAATTGGCATATTAAGATACCAACCAAGCAACAAATTAAATTTAAGCTTTAAAGGAATTTACTATGCCATTGGTTACGATACTTTAGGAGGAAATGTTGGTCAAAATATTCAATTAAGTTATCGTTCATCAACTACTCCAATTTACGGAAACGAAATTACTCAGGGACAAATAACCAAAGTTTTATACATTGATGCAATGGCATCGTTCATGTTAAAACATAATTTATTTATAGATGCAGGTTTTACTTACCGATACAGCAATAGTGCTTTAAAAACCCTTATTTCTGAAAATATGTTTTTTAATTTTGGTGTTAGGTTCAATATGGCTAGGCGCGAGTTTGATAGGTAGGGCTTATGGTTGAGGGGTTGCGGGTTAATGGGTTGACGGGTTGAATGGTTTAATTGTTTTTTTGGTTAACTGATTAACTGATTAATTGGTTAATTGGTTAATTGGTTAATTAAAATTATAACAACTATCAACTAAGAACTGAGAACTAAGAACTATAAACTAAGAACTAGCTATTGTAAACTAACTAAACTGAAAACTGAGAACTAAGAACTGAAAACTAAACTACTCAAACCTCAAAGCTTCTATTGGGTCTAGCTTACTGGCTTTTTTGGCTGGATAATAACCTGACGAAATACCTACTACAAAACATAAAAATAACCCCAACCCTATCCAAGCCCAAGGAATTATAAAACCTCCGCCAATAAACGAGGTAACAATATTTCCAACCACAATACCTAAAATTATTCCTCCAATTCCACCCAATTGGCATATAACCAATGCCTCAATTAAAAATTGTCTTTTTATATTTTCTTGTGTTGCTCCTAACGATTTTCTAATCCCAATTTCCCTCGTTCTTTCAGTTACCGATACCAACATGATATTCATTAAACCAATGGCTGCTCCTAGCAAGGTAATAAATCCAATTACAGTTGCAGCAATGGTTATAAAACTTAGCTGACTAATTACTTGGCTTGCCACATTATCGGCTTTCATTATTTCAAAGTTGTTGGGCTCATTTACCCTTAAACCTCTTATTCTTCTAAAAACACTGATGGCTTCATCTACCGCCATATCAATATTGGTAACACTGGGCACAGCTACTGTTACAACTGCACTCATGCTTTTTTCCGAAAACACTTGGTAAGCATTATTTATTGGCACTATCACCATTCTATCGCCACCAAAACCCATGCTTGAACCTTTTTCTTTTAAAACACCAATAACCCTGTATTTAGCTGCACCAACAGAAATAAGCTCACCAATTGGCATTTTGGTTTTAAATATTTTTTCTTTCACTTCTTTACCAATTATTGCCACATTAGCTGCCGATGTAATGTCTTGTTTTGAAAAATTTCTTCCATAATCTAATTCATAAGAGGCAACTTGAATGTAATTTTCATCGCTTCCCAACACCATAATATTAGGTTCAGTTTTATTACTTTCATATTTTATTGTTGCGGTCCAACTTGCGTTTATAGATGTAGAGAATTTGCATGGAAATCTATATTGTTCTGCAAATCGTTCGGTTTGTTGTTGGGTAATGGTGCTATACTTTTTTTGTGGTTTGCCTTTAACTCCAAATCGTACATTGTTTCCCCTGTTTTTAATGTTAAAAGTATTGGCTCCAATGTTATTAAAACTTTTGTTAATGCTCACTTTCATGCCATCAATAGCGGTTAAAATACCCACCAAAGCCATTATTCCGATCGAAATAATTAAAGCAGTAATTACTGCCCTGGTTTTATTAGCACCAATGGAGGTAAAAGCTATTTTTATATTTTCGGTTAGTGTCATTTTAATTAAAAACTTATGTAATAATTGCTTTG
>CAMCEM010000029.1 GCA_945873755.1 Chitinophaga pinensis
AGTTCCTAAAAGGTTTTATGTAGGTTGGCAACAAGTAGGGCAATTTGTATTAAATATTGGTTTAGACGAAAACTATTACGATAAAAACCAAAAAATATTAAACCCAAATATGTTTTATAAAACTGATGGATTTTGGTTACCAACTGAAATTCCTGGTGCTTTAATGATTCGTCCTTTGTTAGGTCAAATTGTTGATGTCCCAACTTCTATAATCAATCCAAAAACAAAAGATTTATTTACATTTAATCTTTACCCAAATCCTGCTAAAAGAGAATTAAATATTGAAACAAATTGTAATAATTTATGCCATGTTATATTGTACGATTTAATGGGAAAACAAATTTTACAAACTATTATTGAAAATAAAATAAATACTGTTTATTTACCCGAATTACAAAAAGGCATTTATTTAATACAAGTTATGGATGAAATAACTGGAATTAAAACCACTAAAAAACTAATTATAGAATAAAATATGAGTGATATTACAACCGATGAACTAAAAAAACGCTTAGATGCAGGGGAAGCATTAAATATTTTTGATGTTCGTGAACCACACGAATATGAAGAGTTTAATATTGGCGCAACCTTAATTCCTTTAGGCGAATTGCCAAGCAGAATTAATGAGTTAGAAAACTTGAAAGACCAAGAAATAATAGTGCATTGCCGCAGTGGTGCAAGAAGCAATAATGCCAAAATGTTTTTAGAAGATGCAGGTTTTACAAATGTAAGAAACCTATTAGGTGGCATGTTGGATTGGCGTTCTAAATTTTAATTTTATAATCCGAAAAACTTATAAATGCTTTCAGTAATCTGGAGGCATTTTTTTTATAGTAAAATAATATCGAATGTTAAATAAGAAATTATGAATGTTGAAGTTATGAATGTTAACATCGTCAGACGATTGGTTGGACCTGGCATTGGACAAGCGTCAGACGATTTGCTCAAAATTCAAAAACGTTATAATGAGCTTTTCGAATCATAGCAATCCAACAATTTAACAATCCAACAATATAAAAATTCAACAATTCATCAATTCAACAATAACCCTTATTATTGCACTCGAATTTTTTAAGAAACATGAATTTTATTGAAGAACTAAACTGGCGTGGCATGTTACACGATGTAATGCCCGGAACAGAAGAATTATTGAGTAAACAAGTAACGCGCGGATATATAGGATTTGACCCAACTGCTGATAGTTTGCATGTAGGTCATTTAACTCAAATAATGACATTGATTCATTTTCAACGTGCTGGTCATCAACCTGTGGCTTTGGTGGGTGGAGCAACTGGAATGGTAGGAGATCCTTCGGGTAAAAGCGATGAACGCAATTTACTTTCAGAAGATATTTTACGACACAACGAAAATTGTTTGAAAAAACAATTGAGCCATTTTTTAGACTTTAATGCTGGCGAAAATGGAGCTATATTAGTAAATAATTACGATTGGTTTAAAGGCATAACCTTCCTTGATTTTATACGCGATATTGGTAAGCACATTACTGTAAACTACATGATGGCCAAAGATTCGGTTAAAAAACGTTTGGAAGGCGATACCGGCATGAGTTTTACAGAGTTTACTTACCAATTGGTGCAAGGCTACGATTTTTACTATTTATGGAAAAACCTTAACTGCCAAGTGCAAATGGGCGGTAGCGACCAATGGGGAAATATAGTTACAGGCACTGAATTAATTAGGCGTAAAGACGCTGGCGAGGCTTATGCCATGACCACACAATTAATTAAAAAAGCCGATGGTACTAAATTTGGAAAAACCGAAAGTGGTGCAGTATGGTTAGATAGAAAAAAAACATCTCCCTATAAGTTTTACCAATTTTGGTTAAATGCCAGCGATAGCGATGCCGCTACTTGGATTTATATTTTTACTTTATTAACCAAAGAAGAGATAGAAAGCTTAAAAGAAGAACATGCTAAAGCACCACATTTACGTATTTTACAAAAAGCATTAGCCAAAGAAATTACTATAAGAACGCACAGCGAAGCGGACTATAACACAGCTGTAGAGGCATCTAATATTTTGTTTGGAAATGCAACTGCCGAAGCATTTGCGCAATTAGACGAAACAACTTTCTTAGATATTTTTGATGGTGTTCCTCAATTCACAATTGCTAAAAACGATATTGAAAATGGAATTAATATAGTTGATTTTTTAGTAGATAAAACAGCAGTATTTCCATCAAAAAGTGAAGCAAGAAAAATGATAGTTGGGGGAGGAGTGAGCATTAATAAAAGCAAAGTAGAAAACGACACCGAAACTATTTCAACCAATCATTTAATAAACAATAAATTCATAATTGCCCAAAAAGGTAAAAAGAATTATTTTCTAATAACGGTAAGTTAGAAGGGTTGCTGGCAACTAGCCGCTAGCTTCTGGCAATTATAAAGTCAGTTCGAGCGAAGTCGAGAACCGTTAACCGTTCTCGACTTCGCTCGAACTGACATAACAATTCAACAATAAAACCATTTAGCAATTCAAAAACAAATGAAAACCATCACACCAAAAGAACTTCCATTAGCTGAGTTTCACAATGCTTTGTTAACTGCCATTGCTCCCCGCCCTATATGTTTTGCAAGCACAATAGATTTAGATGGAAATGCTAATTTAAGTCCGTTTAGTTTCTTTAATATTTTTGGTTCAAATCCTACAACGTTAATATTTTCGCCTGCTCGCAGGGTGCGCGACAATACCATTAAGCATACTTTAGAAAATGCAAGGGCTACCAAAGAAGTAGTAATTAATGTGGTGAATTATAACATGGTGCAACAAATGAGTTTGGCTAGTTGCGAGTATCCAAAGGGCGTTAATGAGTTTGAAAAAGCTGGTTTTACTGCATTGGCATCCGAAAAAGTAAAACCATTTAGGGTTAAAGAAAGTCCGGTGCAGTTTGAGTGTAAAGTGCGTGAAATTATAGAAACGGGCAATGAAGGTGGGGCAGGAAATTTAATAATATGTGAAATTGTTTTAATGCATATTGATGATTCGGTTTTAAATTTAGATGGTAAAATAGACCAACATAAAATGGATTTGGTAGGACGATTGGGTAGTGATTGGTATGTAAGGGCAAATGCTGATTCGTTGTTTGAAGTACCAAAACCGAATAAAAACTTAGGAATGGGAGTTGATAATTTACCTGAAAATATTCGTTTAAGTACCATTTTAACTGGAAACGATTTGGGTATGTTGGCCAATGAACAAAATATGCCAGATGCTGATAGCGTAGAAATATTTAAAAGAATGAACAAAGAAGTTTTAGAAATTCATTCTCATTTTGCTCACGATTTAGCACATCTTCAATTAGAATTACACCGTTATGCGCATCATTTATTGCTGCAAAATAAAGTAACTGATGCTTGGAAAGTGTTGTTGGGGTAGAAAAGAGCTATCTTGTTGGTGCCGCTTCGCTAAAACAATGGGCAATAGTAATCTGTACAATCTGTGGCAAAGTTGTAGGTGTCGCTTCGATTAACATGGGCGATAACCAAAACCCTATTCTACTATAAATTTTTTTGAAGTATTAGTTTCTAAGTTCTCTATATTGATAAAATAAGTGCCTTTTGTTAGGTTGTCAATATTAATGGTTTGATTGGTTTTGGTTAAAATAATATTGTTAAATTCTTTACCATTTATATCAAAAATAATTGCTTTGCAATTCAGTAAATTTTCGTTTATTTCAATATTTAAAAGATGCTTTGTTGGATTAGGATAAATTAAAAATCCAGACTCCTTTTTAATCAAATTTTTTAAACCAACTTTATAATCGTAAACTCCAAATGCATACATGCCTTTTTCAATTTTATTGGTTGTAAATCTGCCGGTTTTGTCGGTTTTGCTCCCACCAGTTATTCTTGTATTGTCGGTATGTATTACCCATGAATTTGTACTAGGAGCTTTATATAAAAGCACCAAACTGTCTTCATTGGTAAATGGTAAGGTATGGTCTAAATGCCCCGCACTTGGGCTAGTTGGTGTAGTACCATCGTAATTAAAATAACACTGACCTTTAAATTTATTGGATTCAAAATTTCCATCAATATTCCAAAACCTATAATTGCTAATTCTTACACCTTTTGGCGTAACTTCATATTGCGAAGCACCCACCCAATAATGCTCGGCTAAAATAGTAGCAGAGTCAGTATTTTGTTGCACATTCAAACTTAATAAAGCATCAGGTAAAGTTTTTAAACCAGTGCCTTTCATATTTTGTAAATTATAAGTTCTTGCCAATGGCAGTTCGTTATTTTCGTTTACCAATAAAAATTCAGGATTAAAAGTATAGGGCACTCGAATTACAATTTGTTTTTCGTAACTGTTTAATGAGTCGTTATAAATAAACTTTGCTCCAGTTTTGTCAAACAAAGTAATTTTAAAAGGAATATTTGAATATAAAATATCATTGCCTCTACTGTGTTGTCTTAAATTTATTTCTATAAAATTGGCTGCATCTCCGGGTATTATTTTATATGAAGTAGCGGTTAAAGCAGCGCTTCCAGCAGTAAAAACCCATTCGTTAAAAAAGTTTGTTAAATTTACAGCAGTAAATTTTTGAAATTCATCTCTTAACTGAATTGAATTACTCGATTGGAATTTGTATTTATTTAAATAACTAATGCAAGCTTTATAAAAAGCGTTATCGCCCATATAAAATCTCAATGCAGCCGCTGTTAGCGCACCTTTTTTGTATACATGGTCGCCATAGGTAACATTACTTGGTATTTGGTTTAAAACTAAAAATTTACCATCTCTTAAATGAGCTGAACGCATAACCAATAAAAGTTTTTCATTCATGTCTTCGTAATATTTTTCTTTTCCATACATTAATTGTAAAAACAATGCTTCGCAAAAGCTTGCCCAACCTTCGTTTAGCCACATTTCCTTTTCGTTTTCGCAAGTAACCATATTTCCCCACCACATATGGCTTAGTTCATGTGCCATTAAAGTTTCGTAATTTAATGTTCCATCCACACCAAACAAAGGATAAGTAATACAAGTGGCATGCTCCATAGCACCTCCACTAAACGGAACCATTACATATCCTGCTCTGTCAAAAGGGTAATCGCCAAATTTATCTTCAAAAAACTGCAATGCTTTGTCTAAATTTATCATACTTGCTTTTACTTTAACAGTATCACTTGGAAGTGCAGCTAAAGTAATTTCAAAATCCTTTGATTTTCCTTTATAAACATACTTTACAGTGGTATAATTACTTACAGCAACGCAGGCTAAATAGGTTGGAATAGTTTGTTTTAAGCTCCAGTTCCAAGTTATAGATTTATCAGGTTGGACAATTGATGGAAAAGCAGTTCCATTACAAATAGCCATGTAATTACTATCGGTAGTAATATGAAAATCATACGTACTTCTTTCAATAAAATTGTCTACACAAGGAAACCAAGCCCTACCAAAATTATGAGGGTTTACCTTAAAACCTACACCCATATTAAAAGCATAATTTCCAGTAAAATAAAACCCTCCCCAACTAGGATCTGTTATAGGAATTCCACCATAATAAATGTTGATTAAAAAAGTGTCGTTTAAGTTAAAAGCGTTGGTAATATTTAAAAAAACTTGTGAATCGTTTTGCGTAAATGGTAGTTTATTATTATTTATTACAATTGAATCAACTTTTAAAATTGCTAAATCTAATGTAATAGAATTTAAATTATTTTTAACCGATTTAATAGTAATTTCAGTATTTCCAAAAATGGTTTTAGCGCTTAAATTTCTAATATTTAAATTAATGTTATAGTTTAAAATATCAAATTGTGTTGAACGAATGTCTTGCCCATAACTCTTGAAAATTAAAGTAATAAAAAATGCTAAAAGTGTAATTTTTTTCATTTTCAATAATAACTATTTTATGAAAATTTACTTAAAACAAACTTAAACTTTACATAAATAAATTGAATTAAAGAGATAAAATAATAAATTGCTCGATATTTTATTATATTTATTATGAAAAAAAATTTACTATTATTTACAATTTTATTTTTAAGTTTAATTACAAATGCTCAAGTAAGCATTAATAATTACAATTATACCACTAGCAATTCTGCCTCTTTAAACAGATCGAACGGAAGTTTGATAGATGATATTGATATGACCACTGGTACAACAGTTGTTTTAGGTGGAAGTGCGGTAACAAATACCACAAGCTCTTTTGCTAACTTAAATTTCGATTTTTATTCTGGCGGACAACGTTTTACTAACTTTACAGTAACTCCAAATGGCTGGGTAGGTTTAGGAGGTGGCGTTGCACCAACAATTTTATGGTCAGGAGCTGTATTTGGAGGAACTCGATTAGCTCCTTTTTTAGGGCCATTGTTAAACACAAACACCCCTCCTTTAAGCAGTATGACTACCAGTTCAATTGGACGTGTTCATTATAAATTAATAGGAACTAGCCCTTCCAGAATTGGAGTAATTGAATTTTTAAGAATGTCAATCAATTCTTCTGTAGTTGATGATACCAATACTTTTCAAGTAAGATTATATGAAAGTAACGGTGCTATTGAGTATGTATATGGAAGGATGAAAATTACTGCTGGAGCCCCATTAGATTTTAATATTGGATTTAAAATAGCATCAGGTGCTCATAGTGTAAATGCAACTAACAATACTTCATCTACAACATCAACTACAACAAATAATTATACTTCCAATACATTTATCCCAAATCTTCATAATTATACTGGTGGTTCTCAAAGAGCTTATAGATTTACACCAACACCTCCCAATCCTCCTACTAATTTTAATATTACAAATATTACAAATAGTGCAATGACACTAACTTGGACTGATGCTAGCAATGAAACTGGATATGCTTTATATAGATCTATTGATGGCGGTTCTACTTATACTTTTGTGCAACAACTAGCTGCAAACACTACAATTTTTAATGCAACTGGATTACCAAGTAATACCGATGTTTATTGGCGTTTGTTTTCGTTTAGAGAGTCTTTAAGTGCACAACAAGATAATGTAGGAACTACTTTAGCATCATCAGTAATAACTAGTATTGCTGATGGAAATTGGAATAACACTGCTACATGGAGTTCAGGAACTATTCCAACTGCTAACGACAGTGTTTTAATTTCTGCTGGTGATACAGTTTTGGTAAATATAAATAATGCTACCAGTACTTTTTTAGCTGTTGATGGTGCTTTGCATTTTGAAGGTGCTGCTGCAAATATTTTAAATATATTAACTAGTTTACAAGTAAATTCAACTGGTGCAGTTAGAAGTTTAACTACTACAACAGGAAATAATACATTGTCAGTTGGTGGTGCTAGTGCAGCATCAGCTACTAATGGTGGAATTATTAATAATGGAATTATTGATATTGATAATGGCACAAATGGAGTTGCTTTAAATATGTTTGGTAATGGAAATGCCACAATTTCTGGTTCTCCCACCATTTTTCAGCTAAGAAGTTTACAACTTCAAAAAAATAATAATGTAAATAATATTGTTGAAGTATTAACTCCCTTCACTGTTTTTGTATCAAACAATGCGAGTACTTTAAATATAAACAGTGGCACTTTAAAAATTTCTTGTCCATTAAATATTACTCCTTATGGAAGCACTTTTGGTTCCACAATAGTTGGTAGTACAAATGCTAAATTATGGATGAACCATAGTGGTGCAATAATTAATTCAACTATTACACCTCCCGGATTTACTTTTACAACACCCTATAATTTGACGGGTGAATTACAAATGGATAGTGGTACGCTGAATATTGGTAATGGTAATTCTACTCTAACTTTAAATAATACATTTTTAAGAATGAATGGTGGTACTATTAACATTTTAGGTGGCTTTTCGCATAATAATACAGGAACTTTAGTTATGACTGGGGGTAATATTAATATAAATCCTATTAGTGGTGCTAATGCTTTACCAAATACAACAGCTGCGTTGCTTTTTGGAGCCAATTCAAATGTAAATTGGACTGGAGGAACAATTAATGTTATTAGTCCACAAACTTTAAATAACAATACTTCTGTTAATATTTTAGCTGGAGGAGTTAAAAGTATAACTGGTGGATTATTGAAAATTGGTAATGGTTTGCAAAATGGCACTGCAGCAAGTGCATTGAATACTGCGGGTTTTGGATTAACTTCTACTGTTCCTTTGTATAATGTTACTTTAGATTGTCGTTTTGATTTATCTTCTGGAAGATTAGCTAGAATAATAGGGACTTTTATTGTAGCTAATAATTTAACAATAGAAAGTAATACTTCATTGTTGCCAGCATCAGGAGTAACTGGAGGAAATTTAACTTTGTTAGGAAACTTGGTTTTAAACGGTCAAATAATAGGAAACTTTCCAGTTACATCAGCTCCAATTGTAGGTTTAGTAAATTTTAATGGATCTGTGAACCAAACAATTTCGGGTGCAGGTACTTTTAACAATTTAGCAAATTTAACTATAAACAATCCAAATGGAGTTACAAGTTCATTAACTAGTTTTGGTAAAGCAATTAGAGTTAATTTGTTAAGAGGAGTTTTAACCACAAATGGTTCATTAATTATTGGTTCAACTATTTCGAGAGGAACAGTACAAATTGGTGGTGTTGATGAATTAACTCCTGCTGGTTCATTTAATGTTATTCCATTGTTTGATCCAACATTTACTTCACATAGATTCATTTATGCCCCTTCTTCTTCAAGCCACCAAACTGGTTCTTACAACGAAATGCCAACTGGTTCAATTGCTTTGAGCAGTTTAACTATAACTGATTTGAATGGTTTAACAACCAATAGAAATGTTACAGTTTTAGACACTTTAAATTTAGGAAGTGCTAATTTAAATATTGGAAACAATAATTTAAATATTGGAAGTAATATAACACAAACAGGTTTATTAGTTAGAAGTTCAGGGTATGTACAAATGGGAAATAATGGAACATTTGGGAGATGGTATGCTACTTCATCTATTTTAGACAATTCTGTTATAAACGGATTTCCGATTTTATCAAGTAATCAAGATAGAAGTGTAACCTTAAACTCAGATGGAAACCCAATAACTACAGGTGGAAACTTTGTAGTACGACACATAAACGTTTCTGGAAATACCAATATTAGTCCAAGTGTTTTAGATGGTGGAGATAGTATAAATAGAATAAGCAATTCGAATTGGATTTTTAACTCTTCAGGAATAACTGTTCCATCGTTTTTTGGTTTACAAATAAGTGCAAATTTGCAAGGCTTGGGAGCTGTTTCTAGTTTAGCTCAGTTGCGTTTTATGAAGCCATCTTTAAGCAGTGGTGGAACAAGTACAGGAACTGGATCATTAAATGCTCCTGTTATTTCTCGCCTTTTTAGTCAAATACAAGTATTGGGGGGAATTCAAAACGATACTTTTTATGTTGGTGTAAATACAGCATCAAATTCTTTAACTCCTACATTCTTAGCTGTAGCAAATGGCAGTTGGGATAATCCATTAACCTGGAATAACAATGCTGTTCCAACTTCAAGTAATACAGTTGTAATTCCATCGCCTTTTGTAGTAAATTTAAATACTTCAACTGGCTCAAATGCTTGCGATTCAATTGCCATTTTATCTGGCGGAACATTAAGTGTTGCTAACAATACATTAAATATAACTAAAAATATATTATGTGAAGGAAATATAACTCAAACTGGTGGTACTATTAATACAAATGGACTAGATTATGCAGGTGTTAATATCAGTGCTTCAACTGGTTCATTAATCTTAAGAGGTGGTACATTTACTATTGGAAATACTGGTGGTTCAAATAGATCTTTATTAGTAAACGGAACTTTAACGGTATCGGATACAGCTAATTTAAATGTAAATGGAAATGTTTTAATGAATTCAACAGCTACATTTAATCAAAGTGGTGGTAATATAACCATAGATGGTAATTCTGGAACAGCATTTACAAGTACTTTACAAGGAATTCATTTGCTTGATATAAATACAAATAATGTAAATTGTACTGCAGGAAATATATTATTTGTAGATCCACCTCATGTATCATTAAGCGTTCTTTCAACTCATACTTTGCGTATCAATGCTACTTCAAATACTTCAGCTTTTTCGGGTTCGCATACTGTAATTTTTGGTAACGGATCAAGCTCAACAACCGGAAATAATAGTGGGTTTAATGTTGACAATAGAAAAAGCGGAATTGTTCCAATTCAAAACGTAATAATTAACGCTGGCAATGCATCAGGTCGTTGGGTGTCACCTTCTTTTTCGTCTGGTTCATTTGGAATGTATATGAAAGGAAATGTAACTATTAATTCGGGTTCTGAGTTGCGCCAAACAAATGCTAGTCAATTGGTAATTGGTGGAAATTTGGTAAATAATGGAATTTTAACCAATGCCCAAACATTAACTTTTGGTGGATTGGGTTATACAGTTGCAACTAGCCAAACTATTAGTGGAACTGGTGTTTTTAGAAATGCTACTTCTGCACCAACTGCCGAATTTAAAACATTGAATATTGACAATGGTGGTACTACTTTTAATTTTACTAATACTACTTTTAGGGTTTCAACTTTATTGGGCTTATTAAATGGAAAAGTAGATGCTGTTAGCAATACTTTTAAAATTTTAAGTACTGGAAATATTACTAGAACTTCTGGTTATATTTCAAATGGTTCATTAGAGTTGAATTTTCCAATTGGAGTGAATGTTTCTAAAACATATTTTGTAGGAAGTAATACTGGTTATGCGCCAGTAATTTTAACTTTTCCTACTGTTTCAACTGCTGGCGATTTTAGAGTAACAAATAGTAACACTGATCATCCTCAAATATCAGCAGGTTGTTTAAACAATGAAAAATCAATTAATAAAAATTGGGAATTTTCAAATGTTGGTACATTGCCATTTGTTGTTAATGCTAATTTATCATATTTAGGCGCAGATATTGATTCTGGAACTACAATTTCAAATATTATTGGTAAAACTTATAATGGTTCAACTTGGAGTAATACTTCTCTTTCTTCTGTAAGTGGAACAAATACTGTAATTAATGGCATTACAAGTAATGGTTTTATTCAATTAGGAGAATCTGCTAGCACTGTTGTTACTGTTTCTATTACATCTAATTTAAATAATATTTGTTCAGGAACTGGTGTAACTTTTACAGCAGTTTCTACTTCAGGAGGATTGACACCAGTTTACCAATGGAAAAAAAATGGATTAAATGTTGGTAGTAATTCAGTTAATTATTTAGATAATAATTTATCGAATAATGATACCATTACATGTCAACTTACTTCTAGTTTATCATGTGCTATTGTGCCTACTGTTACTTCAAATTTTGTTGTAATGAATGTTTCTTCACCAACTGTTGGAGGTGTTATTAGTGGAAGTACAACAATTTGTTCAGGTACTTCTCCATCAAATTTAACTTTATCAAGTTTTAACGGAAATATATTACGTTGGGAAGTTGCTACTGCACCATTCACATCATGGAATAATATTAGCAATACAACAAGTACATTAAGTACAGGAAATTTATTTCAAAATACTAGGTATCGTGCATTGATACAAAGTGGTGTATGCGCAGAATTGTATTCTGATACTGCAAACATAAACGTTAGTTCAGGTACAGTTTCAGGTTCAGTTTCTGGTGGCACAGCTATTTGTTCGGGTTCTACAAGTGGTATTTTAACATTATCAGGAAATGTAGGTAGTGTTTTAAATTGGGAAAGCTCAATTGCTCCATTTTCATCTTGGACTCCAATTGTAAATACTAATTCAACTTATACATCAGGTGCGTTAACTCAAACAACTCAATTTAGAGCAATATTACAAAGTGGAGTTTGTCCTTCCTTATCATCATCGCCAACAACAGTTTCGGTTAATAATGCAACCATTGCTGGGAATATTTTAGGTTCTTCTTCAGTTTGTTCAGGTTCAACTGCAGGAACACTTACCTTAAATGGAACAAATGGTTCGGTGGTAAGATGGGAAAGTGCAATTGCTCCCTACAGTTCATGGACACAAATAACAAATACTTCGCTTTCACTAAGTCCAGGTATTTTAACACAAACAACTAAATACAGGGCTTTGGTTCAAAGTGGAGTTTGCTTGCCAATTTTTACTGATACAGCTACTGTAACAATTAGCACAGTTTCTGTTGGTGGCTCAGTAATAGGAGGAACAACAATTTGTGCAGGTTCTACAAGTGGTTTGTTACAGCTTTCTGGTAATACTGGAAATGTATTAAATTGGGAAAGTGCTGTTTCACCATTTACAACTTGGACATCTATAGCAAACTTATCAACTATATATACATCGGGTGCATTAACACAAACTACCCAATTTAGAGCAGTAGTTTTAAATGGAAGTTGTAGCAATGCAACATCATCATCAACCACAGTTACTGTTAATTCTACTAGTGTTGGAGGAAGTATTTCAGGTTCTACATCCATATGCTCGGGTAGCACAGGTGGAACACTAAATTTGTCTGGTCAAAATGGAACAATTTTACGATGGGAAAAAACTACTTCACCATTTACTACTTGGACAGTAATTGCAAATACTACTGATTCATTAATTACAGGAAACATAATTGATTCAACCAAATACAGGGCAATTGTACAAAATGGAAATTGTTTAGTAGCAACATCTTCAATTGCATCTGTTGATGTAATTCCTTCAACCATTGCAGGAACTATTAATGGTCCAAGCACTTTATGTGCTGGTTCAAATCCAGGAAATTTAATTTTATCAGGGAATACTGGAAATGTAGTTAGATGGGAAAGTGCAGTTTCGCCTTTTAGTACTTTTACTACTATTGCCAATACTACTAATTCATACAGCCCTGGTGCTTTAACCCAAACAACACATTTTAGAGCAGTTGTTCAAAGTGGTTCTTGTACTTCTGCTACAACTAATGCATTGGTAATTAACATTTCTTCAAGTGTTTCAGGTGGAAATGTTTCAGCACCTTTCTCGTCAGTTTGTACTGGAATAACACCAACACAAAGCATAAGCTTAAATGGATTTTCAGGAACGGTTACTTCATGGCAATTGGCTACTGGAACTGCTCCTTACACATGGACAAATATTTCTGGTTCAGCCAATTTATCGAGTATAATACCAAGCGCAGCCACTGTTAATACAGCATACCGAGCTTTAGTTTCAAGTGGTAGCTGCGGTTCAGCAGTTTCCGATTCGTTGGTTGTTTTGGTTAATTCTTTATCTGTTGCAGGAACTATATCAAGCAATAGCCCTGTTTGTATCAATTCAAATGCAACATTAACTTTAACCGGAAACAATGGAAATATTATAAGATGGGAAAGCGCAATAAGTCCTTTTACATCTTGGACAAATATAACAAGTACTTCAAATCCATATACATCGGCAAGTATCACTGATAGTACTCAATTTAGGGTTGTAGTTAAAAATGGAGTTTGCCCTGAAGTTATTTCAAGCCCAAATACTGTTGTTGTAAACACCAATACTTCTTGGAATGGTTCGGTTAGTAATAGTTGGCACAATGCTGCTAATTGGAGTTGTGGTATACCTACAAGCTCTACTGATGTGATTATAGGAGGAAACTCCCCATCATTCGGTCAACCACAAATTTTTACAAGCGCTTTTGCAAAAAACATTGATATTTATGGGGGTGTAAATCCTATTCCTGCTGGTTCGTTAACTGTAAATTCAGGTGCCAACTTATCATTTTTTGGTAACTTAAGTTTAAATTATGGAGTTAATGGGGTTGGTAATTTATTTGCCACAAATGGAACAGTTAATATTTCTGGCAATGTACCTCAAACTATTAGCACACCATTTCATATTTCATTAGTAAAAGCAAATACTTCAATTGGTAATTTAAATATTGGTGGAATAGGCGATAAAACTTTTGATAATTTAAAAGCTACAGTAGTAAATTCATTGAATTTGTCGAATGTAAATATTTTATTAAACGATACATTGATTATTTCTTCAACCGGAAGTATAATAGGAGGTAGCTCAACTTCACATATTAAAACTATAGCAGGTAGGTTAATTCAAAATGGATTGGGAGCCACAGGAAGAGCGGGATCAGTTACTTTCCCTATTGGAACTAGTACTTCATTTAATCCAATTGTATTAATCAATTCAGGAACAATTGATAACTTTAGCGTAAGAGTAATTAATAATGTTTTTGATAGTTATATTGGAGAAACAGGTAGTTTGTTTGTAAATAACAATGCTGTAAATAAAACTTGGTTTATAAAAGAAGAAACTGTAGGTGGTTCTAATTCAACTATTACACTCCAATGGAATTCGTTAGATGAACTAAGTGGATTTTCAAATGCCAATAGTTATGTTTCAAGAAATAGCGGAAGTGCTTGGTTCGCATCAGCATCGGGTTCTGCTTCAGGAACAAATCCATTTACAAGAACATTAACTGGTGTTAACACATTCAATGCTTTTGGTGTTGGATCGGGCGGAACATTACCTGTTAAGTTAATAAGTTTTGCGGGAAGTATTGAAAATAAAATTACCTATTTAACTTGGGCTACATCAAGTGAAATTAATAACAAAGGTTTTGAGGTAGAACGTTCATTCAATGGAGTTGATTTTGAAAAAGTTGGTTATGTAAAAGGTGAAGGTAATTCGAATGATATAAACAATTACTCATTTATTGATGACCTATCAACTAACAACTATCAACTACCAACTATTTATTATCGATTGAAACAATTAGATTTTGATGGCAATTTTGAATATTCTAATACCATTGTAGTTAAACAGATAAAAGAAATAGTTTTTGAAAATAATATTGTTATTTCACCTAATCCTTTCAATAATGAATTACAAGTAACATATAGTTTACAAAATGCGACTGCCGTTAATTTAATACTTATTGATGCTGTGGGTAGACAAGTTTTAAATAAAACCATTCAATCGGTTAAAGGAACAAATAATGTAACCATTAACGATTTGGAATTATTAAAAGCAGGAGTTTATTTTGCAAGAATTGAAAGCGATGGTATCGTTTCTAAATCTATAAAAATGATAAAGCACTAACGTTTTAATTTAAAAAAGCCACGAATTAATTTTAGTTCGTGGCTTTTTTTATGAAAAAATATTCAAATAGAAAGTAAACTACTTTTTTAAAACTTACTTTTAAAAATATTAATTACTTTCAACTAAACCTTCGTCAGTGTATTTTAATATATGAATAAATGAATTTTGAAAACCAAATCCATTTGTTTTAGGTTTAAACAAAAACTTATTGGTTAATAGTGTTATTGGTTTTATGTTATTACTTATTTTAAAATTGCCCTCATTCTCTTTAATAGTAAATAAACAAGCAATTATTTGGTCGTAGCCCATAAATGCATATTCGTTTGGTTCAGTTTCATAATAATTGCGATAGGTGTTTATAAATCTAATTACATTTTTATCAGAATAATTCACATAACATGATGTAAGAACATGTAAATTAGCATTTATCCAATAATCAGTATTTAATACTTTAAAGTCTATAATTTTTTTTAAACCATAGGTAGTAAATTTATAAAACATACTAGTATCTGCTATGGTTTTTAAGGCTGCATTAATTTGATTTTCATCGTTACAAGCAATAAATACGGTGTTTTCTTTATCTGTATTTATTATTTTATAAATATCAGTATGTTTAGTAATATCAAGTAATTTTAACCTATAAAAATATTCAGGTTTAACTATTTGTTTAAAATAACTTGACAATACTTTACCAGCATCATCTTTACCAACTAATACAATTAAATTACCAGTTATGGTTTTTTCGTTTAAATAATTTATAAAATAATCGGCATAATAAGTTAAATCAGGATAGCCAGATATAATTCTTTCATCATTTAATTTGGTTTTAGTAAAAGTAAATAATGGAGATAAATGATATGCATTTTTATTGTTTTTATAATTTTGCATCATCATTTGTCCTTCTTTTATAACTGGGCCAATTATAAAATCGGCATTCATTACCGCATCATTATTCAATATTTTTTTAAACTTTAAAGTATCACGCTCAGTATCAAAAACCGAAATTTCTATATTAAAACCAGCATTTTTTAAACTGTCTGTAGCTATTAATAATCCTTGGTAATATTCCCTACAAGCATTGCCTAATTCAGCATTTTTATGGTTCGGATTTTTATTCAAATCTTTAGCACAAAATGGCATTAATAATGCTATTTTGATTGGGTTGTTGCTTTGCGAATAAATTTTAAAACTGTTAAAAAAAAATAGTAATAGTAACAATATTAATCTCATATAAATAGTTGTTTAATTTGCTTAAAAATGAATTGTTTAAAATAATTAACTTAAAATTATTGCTAAAAAATGTAATTTACTTATTAATTTGCAATTATAAATGTTTAAAGGAATTAAATATATATTGTTTTTTTTAGGTTTATTTATTTGTAATAAATATGCTTTCTCTCAAACTGATTCTATTGAACAAAAAAAACTATTTGTACAAAAAGGAAGAGCAAGTTATTATGCTCGTAAATTTGAAGGGCGAAAAACAGCTAACGGAGAGAGATACAGAAGAAAACTTTTAACAGCAGCACACAGAACTTTGCCTTTTAATACCAAGTTAAAAGTAACCAATCCAGCCAATGGCAGGTGGGTAATAGTTAGAATTAACGACAGAGGCCCATACAATCGAAAACGAATTATTGATTTATCGGAGCGGGCTGCAAGGCATTTAGGAATTTTTGGAAAAGGCCATTCTAGAGTAATTATTCAAGCAGTACCTGATAGCGCTCAAGTTTGGATTAACCAATCGCAATATTAAGAATTACTCTTTTTTATGTTTACCAAATAGCCAAAAATTGCAGCTGTAAAGAACATAATTAAACTATAAATTGCAGGTGGAATACTCATAGCACTATTACCAATAACTGAAAGTGCAATATAAATTGCAAAAGTTCCATTGTGTATGCCTATTTCCATACCTATTGCAATTGCTTGTTTACTTTCAACTTTGAAAAAACGCGGTATAAAATAACCTATAAGCATACTGCCCACATTAAAACTTAACGCAACAAAACCTACTTGTTCAAAAAATAAAATAACATTGTTCTTTTCTTTTAAAATAGCACCTACAATAATTAAAACTAAAAATATTGCAGAAACAATTCTAAGTGGTTTTTCTAATTTAACTGATAAATTTGGTATTTTTGATTTAAGCATCATTCCAATGGCAACAGGTATTAAAACTATTGCAAATACTTCCATTACTTTACTAAACTGCATTGTTATTGCTTGATTAGATTCCATAAAGTAGTTAATTGAAAAATTTACTATTAAAGGTAGCGTTATAAGAGATAATACACTATTTAAAGCAGTAAGTGAAATATTAAGTGCTACATCACCTTTTGCTAAATGGCTAAATAAATTAGCAGTTGGCCCTCCCGGAGAAGCTGCCAAAAGCATTAATCCAACTGCCAAGGCAGGGTTTAAACCGAAAGAAATGGCTAAATAAAAACACAATATTGGAAGTAATATCATCTGACAGAAAAGTCCTATAATGATTGCTTTTGGAAAAGTAATTACTCGTTTAAAATCATCGATGGTTAATGTTAAACCTAAACCTAACATAATAATTGCTAATGCAAAAGGTAAAAATACTGTTGTGATAAAGTTTGCTTCCATATTATATGGTTTATTTTTATTTATTAAATTATAAGTTTTGAATTACTAACAAATATATAAAAAAATGGCATTGATTTATTAAAATGAAATTCAAAAATATAAGTTTGAGACTCATAAAGGTTTTTAATAAAAAATTACAGCAAGGTGCTGTTTCAAACATTAAGCAGCAAGATGATAGGGAGTGTGGTCAAGTTCTTTTCCGTTTAAATAAAAACGGTCAATAGTTTGCTGGTACTAATAAACCTTTTGTAATTTGGTAATGGAGGTGGAAATGGTAAAAACTATTATTTTCAAGGTGCTATTGACGATTTAAAAATTTAAATACTAATGAAACGAAAGCTTTATAAGCTGAATAAATTTATTTTATTGAAAAAAAAAAGGCTACTCAAATAATTTTTGGAGTAGCCTTTTTTATTTATTTTACATTATAAATTGCTTCGTAATTTCTATACTCTTCTTTGTCTTCATACCAGTCTTGGTATTTCTCGCCTTTACTACTTGCCCAATCAACAAATTTGGGATATGATTTGATAAAATCTACTTTTTCAGTTGAGTAAGGAATTTCAGCAGGGATATTCAAAGCCCAAGGTAAATTTTCCTTGCTTAAGTAATAATTTCCTTCACCACTATTGTCATCAAAAGTACCAAACATTTTAGGATTCGCTTTTGCCGAAGGTTCGTAACCTGGCAAATGGATTTCATTTTCTCTGTTTTGATTGATGATAGCAAATGGATTGAAATCATCAGGAGTAAATTCACTCATTGATACTAAACCATTGGGTGCTTTTCCATTTTCATCTCTGAACTTCACTGAAAAATAAATAGTTTTAGGTTCAACATAAGCAGCTTTTAGGTCAACATTCACACCAGTTGAACCACCTGGACCTTTTAAAAAATCTGCTGCGCTTGTAAAAGGAATAATAGTTGCAACTTTTTGCTCAGCTTCAGTTCCGTTTCTGTTTAAACTTAACCATTTTGCATCTGTTTTTAAACCTTCAACCGAATATATTTTATCGTAAGCAATGTTGTTTAACATAAATCCAAAACCATTGTTGAATCCAGCACCAATAGCTCTTGGAGTAACTTCAAATTTAATTTCTACAATATTGTTGTCTGCATCGCTTACAACATTGAAACGATATCCAACTACTAAATCATTAAAATCATAATCACCTTTTGATGGCCATAAATCTTCAAACATAATGGTACCATTTCCTTTTTCAGGGTAATAGTTGTTAAATGCTTTTACTTCTTCCACTGGATAATCATCGTATTTGTTAACCACTTTATCTTTGTCGTCATCCACTTTTGCTATTTCTTCATTTGTCTTTATTGGTTTGTAATTATCTGAAGGATCTGATGAATAGGCTCCTGATATTTCAACATTATCAAAAATGATGGTACCATCACCTTCATCTCCCCAAAAACTAATTCTAATTTTGTATGGTCGAGTTGATTTTTTAATTTCATCTGGTAAAGAGGAAGCAAAATGAACTATGTTTGAACTGCTCTTATTAGTAAAGTATTCTTTTTTAAAATTACTGTAATCGGTTGTAAGGTCTTCGTTTTTGCTACTTTCATCATAAAACGCATACGAAAATACAATTAATCTAGGTTCTCCTTTATTACCATTTAATCGAGCGTCAAGTTTTACATATCCTACACCATTGCTTAACCATGGCGATTTAACATAAATATCAGTCAATGTATTTGTTTTAACTGATTCTGTCTCGAAACAGTGTTTGCCAGAAATAAACAAATTTTCGGTTTCCGAAATTTTAATCGATTTAGAAATTTCCCAACCAAGTTTATTGTATTCTTCAATATTGTTATTTTCTCCGTTTAACGAAACTTGAGATTTTGTTGTGTTTACCAATATAGCTACAGCTATAAATAGGAATATTTTTTTCATGTCTTTTTTATTTTTTTTTATTTGAAATAATTCATTACTACATTGCCATTAGCAATGCTTAAAGTTTTTACAATAGTTCCGTAACTAATAATTACCTTCTCTGTTTTAGAAGGAACTGTTAAGTTTCCAATATAAGCTTCATTCATATTTTGTACTTTTCTAAATAATACATCACCATTTTCCGACTTAACAATAAGTGTGTTTGTAATCTCAGTTGGTAAATTGGCAGCAATTACATTTAGTGAAACTACTTTTGTATTTTTCCATTTAAACGAAGGGTCTACTTTAATTTGTTTAAAGCTTGTAACTTTGGGCGCAATAACTGTTTTGCGTTCGGCATTTTCTAATTTTTTACAACTAGTAAATGTAATTTGTATTAATGCTAATAATACTAAAATTGATACATGTGTTCTTTTCATTTTTTTTGATTATATATTTTGTATTTACAAATACAAATTACAAGCCAAAATACACAATTAAATGATAATGAGTAAATTAAAATAAATCTTATAATTATTTTGCTTTTATTTTGATTCAAAACGGGAATTGAATATCATTTTGATACATTTTACCATTATAATACAAGCAATTAATTTTCCCAGGCACAACTTGTGTGTTTGTTTATAACCGAAGGTATATAGTTAAGCCCGATAACCATACATCGGTATGTTTGTAAAACGCATACCATACAGAAAATGGTGAAATTGACCACCATATTCCCAATTAAACTGATTACCTAATTCCAAATGAAGATTACCTTCCAAAATCACATGGGTTTTGGAAGATGGTTTAAGTTATAAATTTTTGAATTCAAAACTCGATTTCAAAATAAAACCAAATTTGATTCAATCGAAATTTTATATGGTTAAATAGTTTTTGCAAATCAAACATTTGACAGCAAATAGGTTTTAGTGTCAAATGTTTGATTTGTTTTTAATATTTTATAGTATTGGATAAAAATACAAAAAGTATTCATATTGTTGAAAATATTTAAATATATTTTGTGTTTTATAACAATTTTATTTGATGTCATGAATTTTGTGAATAATATTTAAATATATTTATAGTTTGGATATGTATGAATTATCATGTGTGTTAAATTAATTGGTTTTGTAATATCGTATGCTAACTTATTATTGAAATGCTCCAGCAGGTAAAACAGCCTTGAACGTGCTGTTGGAAAAAACAAGGCTGACTATTTAATGAATTGCAGCACTATTTAGGGAAGGGAATGGAGTAATTAATCGGCCAAGTGGGTAAGGATTAGGATATAAATTAGCCCACATTGCGATATGAAAGTTTTAAGAAGGACTACAGAAGGGCAAAAGGGGCACTGTAGCTGTGAGGTAATAGGGAGGTTTATAGAGTAAAAATTAAATATAATTATAATGACAATTTTTGAATACATACCAAAGGTTTTAGTTTGTTGAAATTGACTTCTTTAATAGTTCAATTATTCGTAATAGTTCATTTGGTTTGTTGAGGTCAACAATTATAAGATTATCTTTCTTGTTGTTGTACTCTAAAATATTGATTTCTGCTTGAAATGGATAATCTTCAATCCAAAAAAAGTCGGAGTTTAAATCAATGGCTTCTGTTTTTAGTGTTGACCAATTAGTGGTTTTTACTGTTTTTAGCTTTTCAATGATAACATTATCGAAGAATTGATTTAGATATTTTAAAGCAGGTGTTGAGTCGCCTTTACAGTGCGTTGTAAGCCAATAACAATTTAAATTTGCCAAAATATAATGAATAAATTCAATGGAATTTACTGCTGGCTTTGTGTTTTTTATAGTTAGTAAAACTCCATCAACGTCAATGTAAATATTCTTCTTTTCAATCGTCATATGATCCATATTAAATGAAGTGTTTATAAAATAAGATGTAGAATATTGAAATCAAACAAATGAAAAAACTAAACCAAACTATTTGAAACTTTATTATAAAATTGAATTTGCAATTATTTATAGCCGTATCGTTTTTAAAGGATTTTCACCATTTTCTATAAGTTCCTCAATTTTATCCATAAACATTTCGCTAATTTGATTAACTAAAGCTAATGAAATATTACTAGTATCAACATGCCAAGCAAAAACCCTATTGTGTTGTAACCAATTTACTTCCGATAATGAGTTATCATAACGGTAAATAATAGTAAAGTCATTGAACGATTGGTTATTGTTATCAAAACTTAATCCATTCAATATTAGGTCTTCAATATCAAATTCGTCTGAGTTCATTGCACCTAAAGCAAATAACTCATCATCTTCTTGATTAATTTCAGAATTGTCGATTTGATAATCCTTTCTGAACTTTTCTAAACCACCAATATACTTTTCAGAAATTGTATCTTTCTTAATAATCAAGTTAAATATGTTTAGGTAAACTGGCATGGCAATTATTTATAATGAAAGTTAAATTAAAAAACAGCATTTTATGGTATCAAAAATAGTTTTAATTTATAAAAAAATTCGTTTATGTTAAACTGAAATAATCATATTTATTAGAATATAAGAATAAACTGCCAATAAATGATGAAAAGGACAACGTAGGCGAGCCTATCTATAGCAGCTGCTATAATGGGCTGTTATGAACTTTTGCTGACTAGGAGGGAGGAAAGCCACTTTACCTGCTTTTCGTATGAAAGATAATGCTTGTAGAAAGAAAATGTAATCTAGGATTATTGAGGTAAGAGAAATATTGATTTGTAGAAATATTTTATCTAAGATGATCAAAATGGATTGAAAATTCAAAACGGTAGAATACTCACTTTTGCCTTTTTTTTATTTTGTTTATCTGTCTTTTATTAAATTTGACGACAAACTTATTTCTTGCATTAACATGTTTCGCGTTGCGAATAGTTTGTAATAGTTGAAAGAACTTAATTTATAAAATGAAAATACAATATGCCTCTGACTTACATTTAGAGTTTCAAGAAAATCAGAATTTTTTGAAGCAAAATCCTATAAAACCGATTGGTGATGTTTTGATATTGGCTGGAGATATTGTTCCTTTTGGTTTAATGGATAAACATAATGATTTTTTCAAATATGTAGCTGATCATTTTAAAACTACTTATTGGATTCCTGGTAACCATGAATACTATTATTATGATTTGGCCACTAAATGTGGCACAATTAACGAAAAGATAAAAAGCAATGTGTTTTTGGTAAATAATATGGCTTTTATCCACGAGAATGTTAAATTAGTTTTTTCTACTTTATGGTCAAAAATTAGTAGTGAAAATGAATGGAATATTGAACGCAGTGTGAGCGATTTTCATGTAATAAAATACAATAAAAATCGTTTTTCAGCACCAGTATTTAACCAATTACATGCAGAAAGTTTGGCATTTATTGAATCGGAAATTCATCGGAAGGAGTTCGATACAAAATTGGTAAAAGACCAACAAAATTTTGGTAAAACTTTGGTTGTAACTCATCATGTACCTACTTTATTAAATTATCCTGCTCAGTATAAAGAAAGCTCAATCAATCAAGCATTCAGTGTTGAGTTGTTTGATTTGATAGAAGCAAGCAATATAAATGCTTGGATATATGGGCACCATCATGCTAATATTCCTAGTTTTAAAATTGGCAATACTGAAATGTTGACTAATCAATTGGGATATGTAAAGTATGGAGAGCATGGTTTATATAGTTCAGAAAAAATATTACTGTTTTAAAAATGAAAACGATAAAGTGAAAAATGCACAATAAACTGATGTGATTTATTGTGCAAAAATGACTTTATTGAAAATATAATATGAAATGAGAAAGAAAATTGTGCTGTGTTGAAAGTGGATTGGTAAGGATACCAACCACGGACAAATTAGTAATTGATTTAGATTGCAAATCTAAATCGGCAGATGTTGAAGAAATTGAAACACTTCATTTTTTTTTACGTCTAAATTTGCCTCTGGTTTTGTAATAATACTTGGAACGATTTTGACTTTTAATAGCATTCTTTTTTGTACTAACTGGCATTCGGATATGGCCTTTTCTATATTTACCCTTGTAATCAACACTTGGTTTTACATAAACAGGTTTTTTGCCTGTACCCGAATCACTGCTATTGCCACATGCCACTAGCAGAATAAACAAAAAAATAACAGCTAAATTATGCAACTTTATACGATAAAAATATTTCATAGGGTTTGAATCAAAGCTAACCTTTTATCGCTAAAACAAAAATTGAGTATACCTTCCAATAAAGTTTTTTTGTCAACGCAAATGTAATTTTTTTAGAAAATATACGATCCACTTCAGGCTTATAAGCATTGGACATAATGAATATAACAAATTTAATTTATGGAAGAATTAACTCGTTCCTGTTTTATTTAATTAATGAATAAATATCTAGGTTCACTTGGTCAAAGAGCGCTATTAAGGGTTCAGGTCCAAATTTTTCTCGATAATTATCAAGGTCAATGAAATGAAAGTTTTCGTTCTTTTTAAATTTCGTATGTATCTTTTGAATGATGGTTTTAAAACCTTTTCTTTCAAAACTAAAGGGAATAACATTGATAGCAGTAAATGATTTTTGATGTTCTTGAAGCCATGAACCAAAATGTTGCATTAAATAGGTACCTGTATAACCGCCCAAACCAGCAATAATTATATATTGTGCATTGGGTTCAAACAGTTCATAAAGGGTTTGAGGAATTTGTAATGGTGCATTCATGTCGGGAATAAAATAAAAATTACCAGTTTTGGTCAATCTATTTTGACCAGGCGGTGTAAAAGTAATAAACTCAATTTCTGAAGCTAAATTTTCTCTTTCTGGATGTGAAATGCAAGTATATTTAGCTGGCATACCCATCTTTTGAACTGCAATGCTAATATTACTGCCTGCCCCTCCAAAGCCAATTATGTGTAATGGCTTATTGTTTGTTTGTGTCATGTGTTCAACTTTTATTTTTGAACTGCAATTTTAGTAAACACCTATGTCAAAGAGTGGCGTAGTGATTTAAAAAGTTTTGGTTGAATTGGTCATTTTTGAAAGTTTAAAGTATAGGCTTTTTGCTGAAATTCGGAAATTCCGAATTTCTTTAGTTTATTTGATTCTTCAAGCTCATTTTCTTGGTAAACATTTTCAATATTTTCGTTTATCGTTGATTTTGCTTTTGCAAACAATAAAGACGTTTGGTCTTAAGTTTTTATATTATAAAAATGAAAACATTTAGTAAACAATTGCATGTGAAAATACCTTAACTCTTATCTATTACTTCATAATTTTTTTTTCTTCTTACTTTTTTCATTGACAAAAAAGTAAGCAAAAAGTCTAGACAATAAAAAGCTACCCTCCCGCTAGGCCTGAAGCACGGCTCGCTTTATTGTCGGTCCAACGCGCGCCACATAAGGAGCATTTGGGATAAAGTGGATTTAAACTAGTGGATTGGTAAGGATATCAACATCAGACAAAACAAAAGCAATAAAATATTATTTATTTTAACGCCATATTTTGGCGTTTTGGGGCAATACTTTTGCCGTCTAATTAAATAATAATGGAAACTAAATCAACTAAAAATGCTGTAGAAATAATTTGCATGGTATCGGAGCAAGCTGAAAATTGTAAGCTTGAGGATAAAGAACTTGAAAAATTACAACCTTATTTGAAAATATTGGGTGATATGTTAAACATAACATCTCAACAAGCATTTTGGATTTCGATTATGTATATGTATTCTTTTAAAAGTACAAAATTTGACTATAATGATTTAGCAAATTATTTAGAATGCAACGTTTTAAAAATAGTAAGTTTTCAAAATGATTTTAACGAATTAGTGGATAGAAGAATTATTAGCAAAAATGATCAGAACAGAATAGGGAATCCAATTGCAAATAATTTTTCAATCCCTTTTAAAACGTTCGGAAAAATTAATAATAGTTTACCTTTTGAATCACAAATAATAAAAGCTCCAGTTATAGAAAAATCAGAAAATGAAATAGATTTTTTAGAACAAATATTCTTGAATTTTGAAAAAGCAGAAAACGAAAATATTCACCCTTTTGAAGCATTAGATGAGGCAACCGAAATAATCAACAGATTTAACCATTTGAAATTGGTAAATAGAATAATGGGATTAAATTTAAATATGCACGATTTGAGCATGTATTTATTAATTTGTTGGGATGGAATATTAGGTAATGAAAGTACTAGTTTAAATGATTTTTTGAAAAAAGTATATGGCTATAGGTCGAGCTATGCGCGAGAAGTGCAAGATTTTGTAAAAAAAACCAATGCCCTCATCAAGCAAAATTTGATTATCATTAAGCCAGATAGATTCATGAATAATTTAGACATTAGTTTGTCAGAAAAATCAATATTAATGCTGGAAGAAGAAGGAATAAAAATGTTTGATTTATCTACAATAGAATCAAAAAATTTAATGAAATGCAATGATATTTTCCGCAAAAAATTATTGTTTAATGAGTCAGAACAAAAACAATATACTTTAATTGAATCATCCATTAAAAATGTTGCATTTAAAAAAATACAAGCAAATTTATCGAACAAAGGATTGCCAAAAGGAATTACCGTTTTACTGCATGGCGAGCCAGGAACAGGAAAAACAGAAACCGTATTGCAAATGGCAAAAGCTAGTAAGCGTGATGTATTTAAAGTAGATATTAGCAATACGAAATCGCCTTGGTTTGGAGAAAGTCAAAGTAAAATTAAAAAAGTTTTTAACAGCTACAAACGTGTAAAAGATAAGGCCAAAGTTTGTCCTATTTTATTTATCAATGAAGCAGATGGTTTGTTTTCAAAACGCAAAGATTCGAATAGCAGTTCAGTAGCTCAAACAGAAAATGAAATTCAAAATATATTGTTGGAAGAGTTAGAAAACTTTGATGGGATATTATTTGCTACAACTAATATTATTAATAATTTTGATACTGCTTTTGATAGAAGATTTCTTTTTAAATTTCATTTACCAAAACCAGATTTACAATTGAGAGTAAATTTATGGAAATCAAAAATAAAAAAGTTGAAATTTAACCAATATGAAACATTGGCAAAAAACTTTGATTTTTCAGGCGGTGAGATTGATAATATTGTTCGTAAAATTGAAATATTTGAAATACTAAATCAAGATAGGTTAACATTTGAAAACATTGTTCAATACTGCGAAGACGACTTAATGCGTAAACAAAATATTGGAAATAAAATTGGATATTAAAATTACAAAACTAAGTTACAAAATAAAAAAAGTATGTCAAAACGTGAATCATTGAACCGCCATAGATTAATTATTTCTAAGTTAAGACGAGCTCCTTCGAATTTTGAAACTTTGAAAAGTTTTATAGAACTAGAAAGTGAAATTTTAGGAGAACCAATAGCCTTTTCTATTAGAACATTTCAAAGGGATATAAGTGAAATTGCTTCTTTGTACGATATTGAAATAAAATGTAATCGCTCAACTAAACTATATGAAATTCAATTTGAAGGAAATGTGAATCATAACGAGCGATTGATGGAAGCATTTGAAACCTTTACTGCTTTGAATTTAAGTGATGGTTTATCGAACCATTTTATAGTGGAAAAGCGTAAACCATTGGGAACACAACATTTATATGGAATGTTGCATGCAATTAAAAACTGTATTGCTATTAACTTTACTTATGAAAAGTATTTTGATGAATTTACTACAAACCGAACAGTTCATGCCATTGCCATAAAAGAGGCTAGAAATCGCTTTTATTTGCTGGCATTGGATACAAAGGATGGTAAAATAAAAGCGTTTGCTTTAGATAGAATTACAGAATTAAAAATATCGCAACATAAGTTCTTACCTATAACCAATTATAATCCTGAAAAAGCATTTGAACATAGTTTTGGAATTATGGCAAGTAATGATAAACAACCACAAAAAATAGTTTTACAGTTTACGCCCAATGAAGCTAAATATATTAAATCTTTGCCATTGCACCATAGTCAAAAGTTAATTAGTGAAACTAAAGAAAATAGCATTTTTGAGTTTTATTTATTTCCCACTTACGATTTTATAATGGAGTTACTTTCTATAGGTGAAAAAGTAAAAGTGTTGGCACCTGAATCATTAAAAAATGAGTTGGTTGAAAAGCTGACGCTGACTATAAATCATTATAAATAAATAGGTTATAAAAATCATTACGAATTATACATTAATTCACTAAAAGTCAACAATTAATCATAATAGGAAATGTGAAAATTAATACTCAATCTTTGCAAAAAATCAACTTAAAAATATGTATAAAAGGAATCAACAATTGATTATAGAAAGAGGCATTAATGGCAATATTGCTTGCAATGACCCACTTATATTAAATAATGCACAAGCAGCTATTTTGGATATAAATTTAGCAAATGGCACACTCCCAAACCATACACCATTTGAAAAACATCCATATATAAATTTAGCGGAATATCAAATGCAAGATTTTGAAAAATATATTATTGGAACATTTCCACCAATAAGCTATATATTAGATTTATTAGCAAACCCTGCTATTTTAAATTTGATAAAACCTGGAGGGGGAAACATTACAAAACCAAAAACTCCATTTTTTCATGGGAATCAAGATGATTTATGGAGGTTGTTTCTTACAAATCAAGAGTTTAATTTATTTAATTTAATTGTTAATAGAAATGAAAGACGAACTTTTCTAATTAACAAGTTGATTGATTTTCATATTAATTACTCAGATATTATAAAAACAGTACAAAGAGAAAGCTACGATGCAGCTGATAGTGGTTTGAATAATATTTGTCCTAACTTGTTTTTAATAAAACACATACTTAATAATAAAAATGCAAAATATTTAATGTTTGATACTTCGTCAGCACATTATTCAACAGGAATAAAAGTAAATCAACGATTCTGTCAAGATGGTAATCCTGGAGAAGTAAATGTAAATAATGTGCAATCATTTGATCTGTTTTTAAGAACATTACAAGGATTAGGTTTTAATTTAGAAATAGATTT
>CAMCEM010000030.1 GCA_945873755.1 Chitinophaga pinensis
ACGTATGCATCCTGTTGGCATTCGCCTCCTGTTTTTTGGTCTGTTCCATCCCATCCGGTATTCATTGGCCATGTATCTTTATTGTCCTTCGATTCATAAACCAATTTACCCCATCTGTTATAAACATATATTTCTATACTCTCAAATCCTGCTGCGGCCACAAAGAAATGTTTGTTACATGGTATACCTCCACATAAAACATCTACCGTTGAGCCTCCTTTTCCATTAGTACTTGGGTAAAATGCATTAGGTATAAATACTGTTATGTCTGGGTTTATTCTTATTGTTTTTGTTACTGAATCTATACAACCTTTTTCGCTTACAGCTATTAATGTAATTGGTATTTCCGCAGTATCAGCCACAAAGTTGATGTCTTTTGGATCTTTTATTGTTGATGTTCTGTTCAATAATGTTATTGGATCAACTCCCAATCGCCATAAATAACTATTGCTTACCACATCGGGTGTTGTTTTGTTGGTAAATGTAAAGTATGGTTTTGCTATTGTGGTAAAGTCTTTATCAGGATCAAAATCTGCTGTTGGAGTTATCCATGCTATCGATTCTTGTGTTGCAGATGTATCTACACAACCTGTTACTGTATTTAATACCACCAATTGCATTTGGTAATTTTTGGGTGTGGTAAAACTCCTATCAAAGGTAGTTTTGTTTACTGCATCTGCCTCTACTGTACCATCTACTTTCCATATATAATTACAATCTGGTACTGCATTTGGCCCTGCTGTTAATGTTATGTTTAATGGTATTCCTACTCTTACACATCCACTATCTACTCCAGTAAATGTTGCACTTGGTTTTGGATGGATGATAAAGTCTGAAGTATCGCCCGCTGCTGCACACAATCCATTATTGGTGGTTATGATTGCTACACTCACTTTCCCTGCTGCTTTTTCGCCAGCTGACGGTGAATAGGTTAAACTGGTGTTGTTTTGTGTTACTATGCTACCCGACATGCCTATTACCTGCCACAATAAATTGTATGGGTGGGTTGAACTTGGACTCTTCAATACATTGATTGTAAATGATCCTCCATATTCACATGCTGATCCATTTTTACTCAAGGCCACATCTGGTGGAAACTGTATTCTTATTGGTGCGGTTGCACTATTGGCACAACCTTCTGACGTGCGGTAGTAATACCTTAAATTATATACTTGTTCTTGTAACAATCCATTGTTCTTTACATCTAAAAATGCAGTTGTATTGCCTATGGCTGCCGATAAATTGGGTGCGCCTGTAAATGATATAGAATCGGATGATGGTAAAAACTCTGGACTTGGACTTAGGTTAAATACTATCCTGTCTTGGGTTAAACAAACTGCAGTATCTGATCCTGGTGCTGTTAATATGCTTACATTTGGTATGCCTTTTACTCGTAAATCTGTCGTATCGGCTGCTCTACATCCGGTTGCTGTATCTGCATATACCAAGCTGTAGGTTTTTTCTGCGTCATTGGCTACTACTATATCTGGATGAAATGGCATAAATACTTGTCCGCGCGCTATGGCTCGTAAGTTTCTATTGGGTGCTGCAAAATACCAATATGACGTTTGTGGATTGGCAGCTGTAGTGCTATTGGTTCCTGCCAATGCCCTACTTGTTATATAAACACTGTCATCGCCTATACATACTGTTGGTAACAATCCTGCTTCTAGTATCGGTGATTTGGTTACTCTAAATACTACCGTATCGCTACTTGGGCATCCCAATAATGGTGATGACATGGTGATGATGCCTGGGCGCGCTGGTATAAATGCTACTTGTATGGTAGGTGGAAACGCTCGGTTAAATTCATAGCGTAATACATTGCTATCGCTTGCTAAGTTCAATCCGGTTCTTACATTTTTTAATGGATCGCTATTGTTTGTATCTGATGGCGTAAAGTAATACCTGTTTTCGCTTGGTACATAGCTTACGCCTCGTCCATACCATACCTCATCAAAGCCTGATGCATTAAAGCCTTTGGTTAAATCGTACAAGCCATATCTTGGTGAAAAATCACAGAATTTTGGTGGGCCAGTTATGTTTACTGGGGTTACTGGAAATATACCCAATATTACTGAATCTTTTCTTACACAACCTGTTGTATTGGCTTTTACATTTAAATATACATAGTTACCAAATGCTCTGCCTACATATGTGCCTGGTAAATATTGTAAGCTGTCTATTCGTATTACATTTCCTCCTAATGTAAATGCATTGGGGTTAGGTGGGTAACTCCATGTTTGCACTGTTTGTGATGCTACTGGATTACTCGTTTGAACTGTTCCTAGGTTATACAATCCTTGGTCGCTACACAAGGCTACGGGTTGTGGCCTATTGAGTATATTGGGTAAGCCGTTTATTTTTAAACTCGCGGTATCGTCTGTAAAGCATGTACGGCCATCGTAAGTGTAATAGCCTCTTAGGTTATATAATGTAGTTGCGGCTGTTGTGGTTGGTAATAACAACGTGTCGTTTTCTAGTATCCTATTTATTTTTCCTATATCGTACCACACAAAGCTATCTATGTACATGGTGCTAAACCTTCCGCGCAATGCAAAATTTGGATCGTTTTGACAAGCTGAATCTTTTGGACTAATAAATTCTACTGGTGTATTGATAAATAATCTAGTGGTATCTAAAGTGCTACATCCATATATATCGGTTTTGCGCAATACGTAGGTGGCGGAATCGGAAAATTGTAAATTGTTTAGTAACAGGGTGGGTTGTGAATCGCGAGGAACGGTTAAGTTGGGTGCTATATACCACAATGAGCGTAATACGGGTGTGGTGCCATTAGTGCCTACAAATAAACTCGTATCATCGCCCTCGCACAAGCGTATTCTTGGAGTCAATTCGCGCAATGGCAATGCGCGTGTCAATACATTAAAGGTCGCGGAATCTAAACAGCCATCTGAATCTCTTATTTTTACTTTATAGGTGGTATTGTTACCGGTATTGGTTGGGCTTATTTGTAAAAATGAATCTATACTTATTCCTGCTCCTACATTGGGATCTAAATTTCCTTTTATTACTGTTTGGCTACTTAAACCGCCTTGGAAAAACTGAAAGCCGGCTTGGTTCGCTTGCCGGTTGCCTCCACTCGCTAGGGCTTTTACTGTTACTGAACTTCCTATGCAATTAAAGGTGTCGGTTACTCGTACATCTAAAGGTTCACCTATGATTACTGTGCCCGAATCTACACTTGGGCAACCGTTGGGTACTGGTTGGGTACTATTTAAGCGTAAAAAGTATTTGTAGGTTCCTGATTGGTTAAAGTAATGGCGGTAAATAGGATTGGGTGGCGCGCCTGGGGTTGCTGTGGCTTGGGTATATGCGCCTGAACCTGGAAATGTTTCTATTTGCCAGCGGCTTTGGGCAGGGTTTAATGTGGTTTGACTTGGATTGTTTAAAACAAAGTTAAATGTTCTAAAACCACATTTGTTATCTACTACGGTTATGCCTGGTATTGGTACGGCTACTACCGTTATATTTACTCCGCGAATGGCAAAGGCTTTTAAAGGGCAAAATCTATCTGAACCAGTTACTGTAAATGAGTGTGGTTGTGCCCTAGCAGCACTTACTGGTGGGGTCCAACAAAATTTGAAACTATCGGCTTTCGGGCCTTGGGTTCCGCGTTGACTCAATATATAGTTTCTTACAAATGTGGCTCCTGCCATTACTGGGTTAAATAATCCTGGATTGTTCCATTTTAAATCGGTGGTATCGGCCAAGATAGGTGGTACGTTGGTAAGAACTTGTTGATCTTCGGCTACTATATCTAAACATATTTGCTGACCAGCACATACTGAAAAATTATTTGAGCCTACATTTAAAACTCCATTCCGATATACTTTTATGAGTGGTACTCTATTTGCCAAACACAATTGTGTTTGAAATTGCACATCACGCCTTGTTGTTCCTACGTTTACCCACACTCCATTTACCAATCGCCACTGTTTTACTTCAATTACTAAGTTAGAAACAAAAACACCCAAAGGTCTAAACAATACGTCACCTGTTGCTGGATCTATTCTTAATCCTGCTGGGTAAGCAGCCCCTGCGTTAGGCGCACCAAAGTAGGGAAAAGGATATCCTGCACTGAAAGGTGGAATATACTGAACAAATGAATTAAAATTTTGAAGTGATTGACCAAAGGCATAACTCAATGAATCTCCATCGGGATCAATGGCTCCTAAATTATATACAAAGTCAACCCCACTACATACCAATGCCGCTGCATCGTTGGTAAAGGTAGGTGCTGAATTACATGGAATGGCGCATCTATTAACAGCTGCCTCAGTAAAATAGTTGGCAGAAGAAATAGTTGTTCTAGCATTATTTCTGCAACAAGCACTAAATCCAATTGAAATATTACAACAAGTAGATGGAATTCCACTAAAATCAACATTTCCCTCAAAAGTATAAACTTCTATTCCCGGGCTAAATGTTCCAGCTGATCTTGTATTACAATTGGTACAAATTGTTGCAACGGATGTACATGTTTGTATAATGTCATAACCACTAGTTACAGCTACAGCAGATAATGTAAAAGTTCCAAAACTAACTCCAATACAACCCGGACTTGCTCCTATTAAAGTATTAGTAAAACCACAACAAGCATTGGCAGTTGTACAACCGGAAACCGAACCAGGATTGTTAGCACAACCTGGACACATGTAAGCACCAGCACAATCTCTGTAAATCTTTAACGTAATTTTGTATACGCCAGGAGTTGATGTACATTGGTAGCTTATGTCACTACCTACCAAGTGATCAGCTTTAACTTTATTTGAAAACAAAAAAACTAATAAGACCATTAAAAATGGTAATGATAATTTTTTGAGGTAATATTTAAAAAAATTCATTGTTGTATTTTAATTTTTAACAAAACTAATTATAAGTTCTCTAAATTTTTTGTTAAGAAAATTTAATTATGCATATTAAATAAAAAATTTAGATTTTACCTAAGAATAATTAATATTGTTAATTATGAATTATACAGAACAAAACGGAAGTGAAATTTTTAATATTGATGAGCCAATTTGGATATCGAAAAACGAAAAATTATTAAATATTCAATTTGATGCAAAATTTGATTTAAAGAAAATAAAAAACTCGAATAAAAGATTGTGGCGTTATGAAGACGCGATTGCAATAGATCAAACAAAAGGAATAGTGAGTATGGATGAGGGTTTTACTCCTATTGAAAAAATAAAACTAAACAAAAAAGAGGTATATATAAAACATGAACATTTATTTTGTTCGGGCAGTTATAAAGACAGGGGTGCAACAACTTTAATAACAAAAGCAAAACAATTAGGAATAAAAAAAGTAGTACAAGATAGCAGTGGAAATGCTGGTTGTGCAATTGCCGCTTATGCTGCAAAAGCACAAATTGAATGCGAAATATATTTACCAGAAAACACAAGTGAAAATAAAATAATACAAATGCAAGCTTATGGAGCAACTATAAATAAAGTAAATGGAACTAGAAAAGATACATCAATAGCTGCATACAAAGCAGCCCAAATAAATTATTATGCGAGCCATTGTTACAATCCTTGGTTTTTTGAAGGAACTAAAACTTTTGCTTTTGAAATATGCGAACAACTAAATTGGAAATGCCCAGATAGTGTGATACTTCCAGCAGGAAATGGAACTTTAATAATTGGATGTTATATTGGTTTTACTCAGCTTGCCAATGCTGGAATTATAAATAAAATGCCTAAAATTGTAGCTGTTCAAACTGCTATTTGTTCTCCTTTGGCAGATAAATTTTTTAATATGGAAAAAAGAGAAAACGAATATTCAAGTAACTCCATTGCAGAAGGTATTGCTATAGTTAATGCTCCAAGAAGTGAACAAATTATTGATGCAGTTATTAAAACTAATGGAACATTTTTAAAAGTAACTGAAGACGAAATAAAAAATACTTGGAAAAAAATGGCTCAAACTGGCTTTTATATTGAACCAACAAGCGCTGCTACAATTGCTGGAGTTGAAAAATATATTTTAGAAAGTTATGATGAAATAATTGTATCATTATTTAGTGGACATGGTTTAAAATCAAAGTTTCAATTTGAAGTAAATTAGTTTCAAACGTTTCAAAATGAAACTTTATAAAAAAACCAAATCGTACAATATCCTAATTATCATAATTTTGAATTAATGGAACTAAAGTTGAGTACTTGACTATATTAATGAAAGAACCACCTCTATTTACAACTAATTGAATAAATTTTTAAACATATTAAATAACTTAAGTACTGGTTCTCGATCGGCTATTAGTTATTTTACTATTATATTTTTTGCATTAGCAACTAGTATAACAGCAATTGTGTTGCTTCAATTTAGTAAAAACATAGACGAAAAACTATCTAAAAACTATTCTCCAGCAATAAATGCTACAAAAGACATTCATTTAATAATAAATGAAAGCTACAGACATGCTGAATCAATTGTAAATTTAAATGATAAATCAAGCAGGCTTAAATTAGAAAAAATAATTGAAAAACAGTACAGAAGAAGAAAAATATTTTTAATAGAATTATTTCAAGTTAAAGGTTTAGAGGAGGTTAAAAAGATGTTTTTAACTGCTGATAAATCATATTTAGAAGTAATGAAGAAAGAAAAAGAACTACTTAGTCTTTCGTTTAATAAAAAAGCTAGTCCAGAATCTTTAAAAATACTAGAAGAAATTAAAATTAACATCAAACAAATTTCGAACGATATTGATGAAATAGAGAGAAGTTTGATTGATGAAAGCAATTTTTTACAAGCAGAAAAATATAAAAGCTACCGAACATTAAGGTTTTCATTATTAATTATGATGGTAGTTTTAGTTTTGGTAGCAGCAATATCATTAATAATAACAAACGAAACTATTTCGAACCCTGTGAAAGAAATAAGCTTGTTTTTAAAAGAAATGGGCAAAGGCGAAATAATAAGCTTTGAAAATATTAGCAACAGGAAAGATGAAATTGGTGAAATGATTGAATCTGCAAAAGTTTTATCGATTGGTATAAAAAATAAAGCTGATGTGGCTTTTCAAATTGGAAAAGGCAATTACGATATAAACGTACCATTACTTAGTAAAAAAGACAAACTGGGTAAAGCACTAATTGAAATGAAGAATAACTTAATTCAAAGTAAATTGAATGAAGAAAAAAACCTGAATGAATTAGCGCTTAACAACAAAAAATTAGAAAAAAGAAATAAAGAATTAGATCAGTTTGCATATATCACTTCGCACGATTTAAAAAGCCCATTAAGAGGAATTAATAATTTGGCTGAATGGATAGAAGAAGATATGGCAATAACGATGACTGATGATAGTAAAAAATATTTTTCAATGTTAAAAGGGAGAGTTCATAGAATGGAATCATTAATAAATTCACTATTAAAATATAGCCGTGCGGGAAGAGTTAGTGGAGAAAAGGAAATTGTAAATACCAACCATGTAGTAAACCAAGTGTTAAAAAGGCTAAATCCACCTGAAAAGATTGCTGTTTATTACGACATGAATTTACCTAAAGTAAATGCTAATTATGCAGATATGGACGATATTTTTTATGAATTAATTTCTAATTCAATTAAGTATAACAATAAAATTAATCCTATTGTAAATGTAACTTATAAAATTGTAGATAACAATTTTGTGTTTTGTGTTGCAGATAATGGACAAGGAATTTCAGAAGAATTTCATCAAAAAATATTTACTATTTTTCAAACGCTAGAAACAAGAGACAAAATAGAAAGCGTGGGTGCTGGGCTAGCTATTGTTAAAAAAATAGTGGAAGAGCATGGTGGTAAAGTTTGGCTAGAATCGAAGGAAAATGTTGGCACTAAATTTTATTTTAACTGGCCAATTCCATTAGAAGAAAAGCTTTCAGCTTAAGGGTTCAAAACCAATTAAATTACTAATTTTTTGTGCTTTTGCTTTTACCTCCTCTACCGAGTTAGCTAAAACAGTAATATGACCCATTTTTCTAAATGGCTTACTTTCTTTTTTATCGTACAAATGCAAATAAACACCTTCAATTAAGTGAATTTGATTTAAATTTTTAATAACGTAAGGTCCAGTAAAATTTGCATCGCCTAATAAATTAAGCATTGCAGCTGGTTTAATTAAAGTTGTACAACCTACTGGCAATCCCAATAAAATTCTTGTTAATTGTTCGTACTGTGAAGTATAACTGGCTTCTATTGTATGGTGACCAGAATTATGTGGCCTTGGGGCTATTTCATTAACTAAAACTTCCCCCTCTTCAGTTAAAAACATTTCAACTGCAAATATTCCAGGACTCTTAAATTTATTAATGGTTTGTACAGCAATAATTTTAGCTTTTTCAGCAATTTGTTTACTTATTTCTGCTGGGCTTATTAAGTATGTAACTAAGTTTGCTGTAGCATTAAATTCCATTTCTACTGGTTCGTAAGCAACTGTTTTTCCGAAAATATCTTTAGCTACAATTATCGAAATCTCTTTTTCACAAGGTATAAATGCTTCTAAAACACAAGGAACATTAAATGGAATTAATTCGTTGTTTTCTAAAATTTCTTTGCTTTTTAAAATTGAAACACCTTTGCCATCGTATCCATCTTTACTGGTTTTGGCTACAAATTTTTCTGTATCCAAACTTATAATTGCTTCGTTCCATTCACTAATATTATTAACTAAGAAATAAGGTGCAGTTGGAATATTATTATCTTTATAAAAGTTTTTTTGAAGTCCTTTGTCTTGTATTATTTGTAATACTTTAGGGGAGGGAATAATTGTTTTACCTTCTTCTTCTAATTTAATTAATGCATTGGTATTAACATGTTCTATTTCAAAAGTTAACACATCACTTATTTCAGCTAACTCTATAATTTTATTTTCATCCATTAATGAACCACAAATAAAATTATGTGCTAAATGGTAACAAGGACAATCGTTTGAAGCTTCTAAAATATTTACTTTTACATTTAGCCTTAATGCTTCTTCAATTAACATTCGCCCTAATTGACCGCCTCCTATAATTCCAATTTTTTGTTTAAGTAAATTCATTTATTCAACTCAAATTAATTATTTTTTAAAGAAAGTACTTGGTTATAAAATTTTTCATAAACTGGTACAATATTATTTATATCAAATTCCAAAGCCCTTGCTAATGCGTTAGCTTTAAACTGTTTTAATCTTACTTCGTTTTCTAAAATATAAATACCTTTTTCGGCCATTTCAAATACATTGCCTACGTTTGCCATAAAACCCGAAATTCCATTTTGAACTAACTCAGGAATACCTCCTGCATTACTTGCAATTACAGGAACCTCGCATGCCATGGCTTCTAATGCTGCCAATCCAAAACTTTCTGTTTCACTGGGCATTAAAAACAAATCGCACACACTTAGTATTTCCTCAACCGGATTTTGTTTTCCTAAAAACAAAGTGCTTTCACATAAATTTAATTCTCGGCAAAGCGCTTCCGCACTGTGTCTTTCGGGCCCATCGCCCACAAGTAATAATTTGGATGGTATTTTTGAATTAATTTCCCCAAAAATCTTTATTACATCGTCTACTCTTTTTACTTTTCTAAAATTAGAAGTATGAACAATTAATTTTTCATTTTGCGGGGCTATTGCTTTTTTAAAATGCTCCTTTGGTTGTTTTTGAAAACGAGTAACATCAATAAAGTTAGGAATAACTTCAATATGCTTTGTTATTTTAAAATGCTTATAAGTATCTTGTTTTAAAAAATCGGATACAGAAGTAACTGCATCTGATTGATTGATAGAATAGGTAACAACAGGTTCAAATGCAGCATCTTTTCCAACTAAAGTAATATCGGTTCCATGTAAAGTAGTTATTACTGGAATATGTATACCTTCAGTAGCTAATATTTGCCTAGCCATAATTGCTGCCGAAGCATGAGGTATGGCATAGTGAACATGTAATAAATCTAATTTTTCAAATTTAACAACGTCAACCAAAGTGCTTGCTAACGAAGTTTCATAAGGCGGAAAATCAAATAATGGATAAGTGCTTACATTAACTTCGTGGTAAAATATATTGCTCATAAATGAATCTAACCTTGCAGGTTGTTTATAAGCTATAAAATGAACTTGATGTCCTCTTTGTGCTAATGCTTTGCCTAGTTCAGTAGCTACAACTCCGCTACCTCCATAGGTTGGATAACACACAATTCCTATTTTCATTTTGTTTAATTATTATATAAATTAAAGTACAAATGTTATTTTTTTGTTTTATAAATTAAAATTAATTTGTTGATTAAACTCTTATTATTTTAATTCCCTATTTTACAAACATTTATAAACTAAAAAACCAGCCAATAAATAGCTGGTTTTTTATATTTTCAAAATTTAATTATGCCGGAACTTCTACTTGATCAACAAATTTATAGCCAATGCCTCTTGATGATTGAAGGAAAACAGGATTTTTAGCGTCAGTTTCAAAATATTTTCTTAAGCTCAACATAAAATTATCAACTGTACGTGTATTTGGAATAACATTGTAATCCCACACTACTTTTAAAATATGCTCTCTGCTTACTACTGCATTTTTGTTTTCAATAAGTAGTTTTAACAATAAAGTTTCTTTCTTAGTTAAGTCAATCAAACCATCCACACCTTTTGCTTGGTGACTGTCAAAATTAATCCAATTATTTCCAAAGTAAACAATTTTTGGTGCTGCTCTTTCAGTTAATTTAATCTTATCTCTGGTTTCAATTAGTTTTTTTATTCTTAGTAATAATTCTTCTAAATCGAATGGTTTAGTTAAATAATCATCGCCACCTTTCTTTAAACCTTCCACTCTTTCGCTTGGAGTATTTTTGGCTGATAAAAATAAAATTGGAATATCTTGGTCGTGTAATCTAACGTTTTCACATACCATGTAACCATCCATTTCGGGTAACATTATATCAAGTACTATTAAATCAAATTTGCGTTCTCTAAAAGCATCAACTGCCTTTTTACCGTCATTTACCGCTACTACATGATAATTTTCTAATTCTAAGTTTAATTTAATGGCGTGTTGAATATTTTCTTCATCTTCAACTAATAAAATATTTTTCATAAGAATGGGGTTTAATGTTACTTAATTAGTAACGATAAAAGTAAGCTCAAAGTTTGTGCCCTGAGGTTGGTTATTTAAAACTTGGATAGTTCCTTTATGAAAATCGACTAGTTTTTTAACAATAAACAAACCTAAACCTGTTCCTTTACTTTTTCTTGTTTGCTCGTCACCAACCCTAAAAAACTTATCAAACAACCTTTGTTTGTGGCTTTCTTCAATTCCTAAACCCAAATCTAAAATACTTAATTTAACGTGTTTATTATCCGACTTTAAAACAATTGTAATGTTTTGGTCAGAATATTTTTCTGCATTACTCAAAAGGTTAGTTAGTATAGTTTCAATGGCAAATTCATCTCCATTAATATACACTTCGTTTTCAATATTTTTAATTAGTCTATCATTTAAATTTCTAGGTTCTGCAAATTTGTCTATTAATTTATTTAATAAAATACTCAAATTTAATCTTACCAAAACTGGTTCGTAGTGCTTTGTTTCTAATTGTGCAGAAAGCAATAGGTTTTCAACTAAAATTTTTAATCTGTTAGTTTCAACAATGGAATTTTTATAAATTAATTTCTGCTGTTCTTTATCTAAATCCCGCTTCAATAAAGTTTCTAAGTACAATTTAATGGAGGCAATGGGCGTTTTTAACTCGTGTGTAATTGATAGTAAAAAATTATTTTGTTGTTGGTTTAAAGCAATACTTTTTTCAAAAGTTTTATAAACCCATGTAATTCCCCAAAATAAAAGTGCCATCATTACTAAACCTTCGGTAGCATACATCCATTTTTTTCTTAGTAATTTTATATCTGATTCTTTTTCCTCTAATGCTGTTTTCTGGTATGCTTCAACTTTTGGTCTAATTAAATAGCTATTGAATGGATTAACTGAATCCATAAACACTATTTCAAGTTGACTGTAGTTTTGGTTAAAATATTTTTTAAGCTGATTGGTATCTAAGAAATTATCTTGACGAATTTCTTCAAAAATATCTGACGAAGCTTTGTAACATAATATTTCATCGGTTTCAGCTTTTAATTTCGAATATTGAATTTCGAGATTATTGATATTTTTACTGTTTCTAAAATGTTCGAAACCCCACCAACCAAATGCTAAAACTATATAAAAAGATAAAAAAATGAAAATTAAACGAGGTTTATTCATTCGAAATTAAACAAAAAAAATATTCTAAAGTTCTAAAAAACTTTTTCTTTTTGGGTTAATATATTTTTTAATATTTAACCAAAATGCCAAAATAAGATAAATTAAAACAGGTGAAGCTGCAGTAATAAATGACGTATAAATAAAATACATACGTATAATGTTAGAGTTTATTCCAAATCTATTTCCTAGATAAGAGCAAACTCCAAAAACATTTTTTTCAACAAAGTATTTTATTTTTTCCATTATTAATTGTTTCCAAATATAAAAAACAAAATCAAATTTATTTTTTTAATTTAAAATTACCAATTTTTGAAACGCCTCTTCGGTTTTTCCTTGTGCTTTTACTTTAACTTTATAAATGTAAACTCCTTTTCCTATTGCATCGCCATAATCATCTTTTCCATCCCACTCTATCTCGCTAAAATGACCACTGGCAGCAGTTACATCTTTCTGTATCGATTTTACTATTTTACCACTAACAGTATAAATTTGAACCAATACTTGCATATCAGTTCCAGCTTTATTGTGGTCGAAATGAAACGCAGTTTTTGAAGTAAACGGATTAGGATAATTCAATACATTTTGCAAAGCCAATTTGCCATCGTTTGCAACTAAAAATTCAATTTCAGCTTCGCCTATGTTATTAAAAATATCGTAAGCCTGAAACTTTATTTTATTTAACCCTAACGGTAAGCTTTTGTAATTGTAATTTACAGTTCCAAATTGGTAAGTGTTTAAACCCGATTGGTAAAAATCGTTCATAATAATGGTATTCGAATTGTTTTTATTCATTACAGCATTTAAATCGCGACCTACACCACGGCTTGTTGTATTTATTCCATTTTCGTCATATATTTTTGCTATAAACAATGAGTTTTCTGGAACTAAACCTCCATTTGCAAACTTTTCATCGTTCATAAATAATTTTATTTCTGGTCCTTTGTTATCTACCCAAACCGAATCAGAAGTTCCACCAATAAATACTTTTCCTTCGTAACCGCTTGCATCTGTTGTGTCGTTATTGGCGTAATAACTTATTTTACCAAAACCATATTGGTAATCAATGTCTTTAGGAACTATAAAACTAAAAGTAAAGTTACCATTTACCACCGAAGCCGAACCTTTGTAAATAATATTATTTTGCAATTTAAAACTACTAATACTAACAGGCTTTTCTAAATCAACTATTGGGTACTCCGATTCTTTATCAAAAACTGTGGGGTAAACTATTCCATTAAAATTAGTCATTATATTATTGTTTTCATCCAATACTTTTCCAGTAACTGTAACTTTGCTTAAAGCCTTAATAGTATCTGTAAAAACATCAATTGATTTATTGTTGATAGTAGTAGTTTTTACATTATACCTTGGTAATGCCAATTGTAACATTGGATCACCCAATAATGTAAAGTTCCTGGTATTGCCTGTTGCATATAAATTTTTAGTTTGCATTATTAACTCACCAAAAGTTTTAGGTTTCATAATAGCGTTAGAATCTAATCCCAATACGCTATTAAATTTATCGTTTAAAGCATCGTTACTACTTGAATATACTAGCCTTACAGTAGTAAATAATGCTATTGGTCCTCCGTTCGGATTGATCAATGCTAATTCACCAGCAGCCAACCGTGAAGGGTCATCAAACCTACTAAATTCGCAAGTGGCTGTCATCAATAAAGGCATATTTTCTTTTACATTCCAAGCATTTATTTCATCCACATTTAATATTCTGCGAGCGCTCCAACCTACTTCGCCTCCATGTCCTATATAATTTATAATTAAACTGCCTTTATTTACAGCATTGTTTATGGCAGTATTTACTTGTGGAAACCTTTTACCACCCGCAGTAGCTAGAGGTTCGTATGAGTTTGAATAAATTTTATTGATATTAAATTTTTTAAATTTTGAAACATATTTTTTACTTAAAAACTCAATTGTTCGCATAAAATCTATTTGATATTCGGTCCATTCATCATCAGCAATAAAAGTAAGTTTGTTTCGCCAATCACCATAACTACTTTTTGTTTCGTAAAATATAATTTTATCAACTATTGCTTTTGCTTGCGCGGTACTATTTATTGGAAACCTTCCAATACCAACATCCATTAAATCTGAAGTTTCTCTATTAACTAAAAAATTGCCTTCATTTTCGTCCAAGCACACAAAAAAATCATCGGTACAATAAGAACCTGGGTCGGTACTATTAAATTCTTCGTATGTAGGAATAAAATTTGTATTTATAAACCCTGTTTTAGTTTTAGAAGTATTGCCTTTGTAGTCATAACTAGCTCTACCAACTAAAGTAACATATTTTAGTTTATCGTTTGGCGATGTAAATTTATTATAAAACATACGCAACATGTCTCTAATTGCACTTATATCTTGACTACCGCTACTAAATTCATTATAAATATCGGTAATATTAATCACATGAATATTCAATCCTCTTTTTGTTTTGTGGTATTGAGCCAATCTATTTGCCTCAATTAAAAAATCAGGATGTGTAATAATTATTCCTTGCACTGCGCCCAAACCATGTATGTTTTGATTAGCCATTTTGCCAAAAGAAACTGGTTTAAAAAAATTAGTTCCATCATATGCAGCAAACCATCTTAAACTATCGGTTTTAGCTGAAAAATCAAACTGATTATTTGCAGCATCAAAATTACCTTGTATTGAAAATATTTCTGTTGGATTAGATACATCAAAAACGGTTAAATTTCGTCCTGAAACAAAGTTAAACTTTGAAATATTGTTATTTGAAACACTATTTTTATCACTGAAAACAATTTGTTTTCCTGCATTTCTTAAAAAACTCTTTGCATTAATTGTATAGTAATCCAACCATCCGTTTGCGCCTTGCGCAATTGGCCCATTGTAATTATAATTTATATCTAACCTATTTGAATTGGTTTTAAAATCAACCATTTTATAGTTTACATCAGCATAAACACCATCGTATGCCAACGATAATCCGCTGCAACTGTGGTTAGTTAAATATTGACCATTTACACTCACATCAAAACCATTTCCTTGCGAAGCCCTTCCTGCAATATTTGATTGGAAAATTATTTTTTGCGAGGTATCCAAATCATTTAAAATGGATGTAAATACACGTTGAGGAGTTCTGTTAAAATCTTCTCCGTACCAGTTTCTTCCTGTTTTTACAAAATTTACCAAATCTTCTTCATGGTGGTCTAATACATCGTAGGTATTGGTATTATAATTGGCGTTAGTTTCCGAAGGAACTGAAACAATTCTTTTACCTGCATTTGTTCCAACAGTAATATAATAGTAAGTGGTATCGGCATACAAATTGGGTTGGCAATTATAAACTTGTTTTGTTTTATCAAATATCCAAAAATCTTTTTGACTTTGTCCGTAAAATAAAACAAAATCGTTGGTATTAAATTTTCCATCACTTTCCCCTTGAACAATAATTGCATTTTCTTTTAAATCATCGTACCTAAAAGCATTGTTTTTTTCGGGCAACATACCAGCGCCATTTCCGAAAATTTTTATGTTTCTTGGGTCAATTCCATCTACATTTATTCCTAAATTTTTTAAGAAAGTATAATCTAATCTATGAACACCATTGTTTAAAGTACCTAATTTATACCAAACTCCAGTAGATAAAACTGAGTTTGGCGCATAACTGGTTTTACTTAGTGCCTTTGGCAATTCAAAAATATCGTTTGTTTCAATTTCGTAACTGAACGAAACTAGTTTTTTTATATTATTACCTTCTTTTATAAAAGGTAGTATTTTAATAAATAGGTATGATTGTCTTTGTTCAAAAGCAATTTCAGTTTTAAAATCAATTTTATCGTTATTAATTAATTTAAAATTTGAATTCGATACTTCAACGTTTTCAAATATTAAATTAGTAATTTTATAATTAATAATTTTAGTGCCACATTTTCCTACCTTATTTACATAAATTGGAAGGGTCCCAAATTGCTTTTCTTGCACCGAATTTTGTAAAATTAATAGCGTTTCGCCTATTTTATCGGTTTTTGAAGGCTTCCAGTTTAAAATTATATTTTCTTTTAATTTATATGCAAATGTTTGATTTACAATAAATAATACCACTATCGTTAAAGTTACTTTAAACTTTTTTTTAATTTGATTGAATAAAAATTGCATATAAAATGTTAAATTAATTATAATTGAAGAATTGTTTGCAAAAAAAATGAACGAACAAACATACTAAAAAAGTATATTTAGACTTAATATTATTTATATAATAATAAATATTTTACAAAAAGAACAAACTATAGAAAAAATGATTTTTACAAAAACTGCGCTGTGCAGAATACTTACATACATATTACCGCTAATAATAAGTGTGCGAGCCTACGCTCAGGATCCTCAATTTTCGCAGTTCTATGCAAATCCAATGTATGTTAATCCTGCATTTGCAGGCTCAAGTAACGTGGGTAGATTGGTATTAAATACTCGTAATCAATGGCCTTCAGTATCTGGTTCATTTACAACTGTAAATGCCAGTTACGATGAACATTTTGCCGCTATAAATGGTGGTTTGGGTATACAAGCTCATTATGATGAACAAGGAACTGGGGTATTAAAAACTGTTGGATTAAACGTTGCTTATTCTTATCAAATACCTGTTTCACGCAAATTTACTTTAAGACTTGCCTTACAAGGTGGTTTTATGCAAAAAAGTGTTGACTTTGGAAAATTTTTATGGAGAAGTCAACTTGGTATTAATGGTTTCAATGGAAATCCAGGAGAACCGATGATTGGAGAGGGTAAAACCAATATTACAAATTTTGCTGCAGGAGTATTGGGTTATAGTAAAAATTTCTACTTTGGGTTTTCAACTCATAATATGTTTGAACCAGACCAATCATTTGGATTATATAATAGTGCTACAACAGTTACAGTTCCAATTTATAGAAGATATACTGGCCATGTTGGATTTGTTTACCCTTTAAATTATACAAAAAATAAAAATAAAGCATCTTATTTATATCCGAATATAATTTATATTCAACAAGGATTTGGAAGTAAGCCTTTTTGGCAATTAAATGTAGGAGGTTATGTAAGTAAAGGAGCTTTAGTTGGTGGTTTATATTTACGCCAAACTGCAGCAAATACCGATGCTTTAATTGCAATAATAGGTATTAGAACAGAAAAAGTTAAAATAGGATTTTCATACGATGGCACTGTATCTACTTTAGGAGCAGGAGCACCGAATTCATACGAAGTTTCGTTGGCATTTGAATTGCGTAAAAAAGTTAGAAGAAGAAACCCTAGGCCTATAACTTGCCCTGATTTTTAATTACATTTGTAAATGTTAAAATCGACAAAAAAATATTTATTAAGTACTATTTTATTGTTTGTGCTATTAAGTGCTAACGCACAAGATCCACAATTAAGTCAATTTTATGCTGCGCCAATTTATACCAATCCTGCATTTGCAGGTGCTTCAAAAAAAATACGTTTTGCAGCAAACGCCCGAAACCAATATACTGGCTTAAACAAAACTTACAAGACTGCAATTGCTTCCATAGATGGTTATGTTTCAAAAATGCAAAGTGGTTTAGCAGCAATTGTTTCGGCTGATCAAGCAGGTGATGGTTATTTGACTACTGTTTCACTTGCAGGTATTTATTCTTACAATTTAAATATTAATAGAAATTGGAGTGCCAATTTTGCATTACAAGCTGAAATTAAACAACGTTCTTACGATTTTAATAAATTTATTTTTGGCGATCAACTAGATCCAGTTTTAGGATTAAGGTATCAAACTGCAGAAATTACTGGCCAAGAGCAACGCACATTTCCTAATTTTGGTGCAGGTGCTTTAATTTACAGCGAGTATTTTTATGCAGGTGCAGCAATTCATAATCTATTAGAACCAAACCAATCGTTTCTTTTATCGAACGAAACATCGCAACCCTTTCTTTTACCTAGAAGATATACAGTACATTTGGGAGCCAATATTAGCTTAACCAATTCGCGATTTGATGCAAATAGAGTTTACTTATCACCTAACTTATTATTTATGAGTCAACGCGATTTTTATCAAATAAATATAGGAACTTACATTAAAAAACAAGCATTAACTGCAGGTATGTGGTTCAGGCAAACCAGCAGAAATTCTGATGCTTTGATATTTTTATTAGGATTAAGATTTCAAAATTTTAGAATTGGCTACAGTTACGACTTAACCATTTCTAATGCTAAATCGGCTACAGTAGGAAGCCACGAAATTTCAATTGCTTTTGAAATTAAAACACCTAGCAAAAGCCAAAGTAGAATGGGTAAGCCAATTAAATGTCCTGATTTATAGTTATATATTACAACAGAAAAAAATACTCTAAAAAAAAAATAATTTTTTTTATCATTTATACACATTATTCCAATTTTCCGTTATATTTGGAAACTTTAAAGTAATTAACTACAACCATGAAATTAGTAAATAAATTATTGTTTGCATTTATAGCAGCTTCAATATTATTAACCGCATGTTCAGAAAAATCGAGCACAACTGGCTGGAAATACAATGACTCCAAATGGGGTGGATTTGAAAAGCATAAATTCAAAGAGCAAGAAACTGGACCAGGCTTAGTGTTTATAGAAGGCGGTACATTTGTTATGGGTGCATCTGAACAAGATGTAACCTACGATAGAAATAACTTAAAAAGACGTGAATCGGTTAACAGTTTTTATATGGATGAAACTGAAGTAACTAACTTTCATTATTTAGAATATGTTTATTGGTTAAACAGAGCATATGGTGCTGAAAACCCAATTATTGCTACGTCTGCTTTACCTGATACTTTAGTTTGGAGAACAAAATTATCGTATAACGAACCAATGGTAAATTATTATTTGCGCTATCCTGCTTACCGCGATTACCCGGTAGTTGGTGTTAGTTGGTTACAAGCAAGTGAATATTGCAAATGGAGAAGTGACCGTGTAAACGAAATGATTATGATTCGTGAGGGTTTGGTTAAAAACAGTAACATAAACAAGCAAAACGATGAAACTTTTAATACAGAAGCATACTTATTAGGTTTAACTCCTGTTGATGTAAAGAAACAATTAAAAGATTATACTCCTGGTGGTAAAAAACGTGATGTAAAAATGGAAGATGGTATTTTATTACCTATTTACCGTTTACCTACAGAATCGGAATGGGAATATGCAAGTGTTGCATATAAAAGTGCTTCTTTTAACGAAAATATTGATTCAAGAAAAATTTATCCTTGGAGTGGATTAACATTACGTAGAAGTGATACTGAAAAAACACGTGGTAAAATGTATGCTAATTATGTTAGAGGAAGAGGAGATTACAAAGGTATTGCTGGAAATTTAAATGATAATTCAGCTTATACTACAACTGTAAAAGATGCATTTTATATTCCTAACGATTTTGGTTTGTACCACATGGCAGGTAATGTAAGCGAGTGGGTTATGGATGTTTACAGACCACTTTCATTAGAAGACAATAGTGATTTAAACTCTTTTAGAGGTAACAACTATCAAACTCAAGAAAGAGATGCTGATGGAAATATAACTGAAAAAGACAGTTTAGGTAGAATTAAATACAGAGATGTAACCGAAGCTGAAAACATAAAAAGACGTAATTACAAAAAAGCTGACAATATTGGTTTTAGAGATGAATTAAACTATTCAGACATGGACCAAAAATATGAATATGGTGTTACTTCATTGATTGATAATGCAGCAAGAGTATATAAAGGTGGAAGCTGGAACGATAGAGCTTATTGGTTAAGTCCAGGTACTAGAAGATATTTAGATCAAGAACAATCTACTTCAACAATTGGTTTCCGTTGCGTAATGGATAGATTAGGTAGCCAAACCAAAAAAGGAAGAAAATAAAATTATCTGTCAAAAAAAAATCCGAAGTATTTAAAATGCTTCGGATTTTTTTTTGCTCTTTATTTTATTGAATTTGATACCGCTTACTTAAAACAATTAGTATCATTTTATAATATTTTTTTTATGTTTTCGGTAATAAGTTTCGATTTATCAGAATAAATTTATAAATAGTTTAAAACTATTTTATAAATACAATTGGTATTATTTATTCCATTTATCGGCAATAAATAAATTGTAATTTATAAAATCGTTTAACCCTTTTTCAAACATTTCATTTCCTAGAACATTTCCATTTTCATCAAGTACTTCTTTGGTAAAATGCGATTCAAATATTTTTGGTGAAATAATTGAATGACTATTGCTAAAACTTACCAATTTTCCTACAACTTGAATTAACTGCAAACAAGGCATTTTGCCCCCTTTACCAGTAGAAACACCAACAAATGCAAATGTTTTGTGATTGAATAAATCAATAAAATCGTTTGTGCCTACGGCATTGTACATATTTAATAACTCAGGTGTTGAACTCCAATTATATTCTGGCGAAATAGTGATAACTAAATTTGCGTTACGCCAATTTTGAATTAAGCTGCTTTGGAAATTTGATAAAGAGACTGGATTAATTTTTCCTTGATTAATTAACGGCAAATCGTAATCAGTAAAATCGACAATTGAAACATTATGGTTTAACAATTCTATTTTTTTTTGTAATGCTTTAGCAACCCTTAATGTATTGTTATTGGCTCTAGCAGAACCGCTTATTATAGTAATATTCATTATAGTTTAATTTATATACTTTTTAACGTAGCGGTATATATTAAAGTTTTTGTTTTTACTTATTTCTTTTAAATCATTAAAAATATATTCAAAATTTAAATCCTTCACCCTAATATTTTTAATAAGCATAATTGCTTTTTCGGCTAAAAGTAAATTTTTTTTATTCGAAAAAATATTTGCTTTTTGATGTTTCTCAATTGCTTCAAATAATTGCTCTAAACCTTCATATTTATGCGCAACAGTTTTAATTATAGGTGTTTCCCATTCGGTTGAAGCATTATTGTGCGCTAAAGAAAATAAATTTTTAAAGAAAGAGTCAGCCCCACTCCTATCCGATTTATTTAAAACAAACACATCAGCTATTTCCATAATACCACTTTTAATTGTTTGAATTTCATCACCACCTTCTGGAACTAAAACTAAAACGGTAGTATCGGCTAAACTAGCAATTTCAATTTCACTTTGTCCAACTCCAACTGTTTCAATTATAATATAATCAAAGTTAGCCGCTTTTAATAAATCAGCAACTTCAAATATTTTAGGAGCCAACCCACCCAAACTACCTCGGCTGGCCATACTTCTAATAAATATATTGGGATTTAAAAAATGTTCATTCATTCGAAGCCTATCACCCATTAAAGAGCCTTTGTTAAATGGTGAACTTGGATCAACAGCTATAACTGCAACTTTTTTGTTTAGATTAATTAAATACTTTGTAAATGCATTTATTAATGTGCTTTTTCCAGCACCAGGCGGACCAGTAATACCAATTATTGGTATATTCCTATTAAAATTTAAACTTTCTAATAATTGTTCATATCCTTCACTGTCGTTTTCAATCAATGAAATTGCACGTGCCAAAGCTCGTTTATTTCCATTTTGAAGTTGAATCAGTAAATCACTATGCATTTAAAAAAAATTAACAAACTAACGTACCAACCGAATTATCACCTTCACAAACTTTAAGAAAATTTCCTTCTTTGTTCATGTCGAAAACAACTATTGCTAATTTATTTTCCTGGCAAAGTGTTATAGCTGTCATGTCCATAACATTCAAACCTCTTTCATATACTTCTTGGTACGATATAGTTTCAAAACGGGTTGCAGTTTTATCTTTTTCTGGATCGGCTGTGTAAATTCCATCTACTCTTGTCCCTTTTAATACTAATTCAGCACCAACTTCCACTGCTCTTAACGAAGCTGCAGAGTCAGTAGTAAAATAAGGATTACCTGTACCTGCTCCAAATATTACCACACGCCCCTTTTCTAAATGTCTAATTGCTCTTCTTCTAATAAAAGGTTCACTAATCTGTTCCATTTTTATAGCAGATAACAAGCGAGTTTTTAATCCAAATTTTTCAAATGCACCTTGCAGTGCCATTGCGTTTATTACAGTTGCTAGCATTCCCATATAATCACCTTGAGCTCTATCAACTAATCCACCTGCAACACCTTGCACTCCTCTAAAAATATTTCCTCCACCTATAACAACTGCAACCTCCACACCCATATCAACAACACGTTTCACTTCTACTGCATATTGTTCTAATATTTTGGGATCAATTCCATATTGTTGATCGCCCATTAAAGCTTCGCCACTTAATTTAAGGAGTACACGTTTGTATTTCATTTTAGTATTTATTATAAATATTTAATATTAATTTATTAGTGCAATAATAGTATAAAAAAAAAGTCCCAATTAAGGGACTTTTAAAGATTTTATTAACCAAGTGCTACACGTTTGAAATCGGTAACAGTTAAACCTTTCTCAACACTATCTAACATTTGTAAAATTGTTTTTGAACTATCTTTAACAAACTCTTGGTTTAACAAGGTATTTTCTTTGTAGAATTTACCTAATTTTCCTAGCGCAATTTTTTCTAACATAGCTTCTGGCTTGCCTTCAGCAATGGCTTGATCTTTACCTATTTGAATTTCTCTTTCAATAATTGAAGCATCCACACCATCTTTATCTAAAGCAACTGGATTCATTGCAGCAATTTGCATAGCAACATCTTTACCAGCTACAAAATTTGAATCATTGGCAGTATTATTTAAAGATACTAAAACTCCTAAACGATTTGAACCATGAATGTAAGGAACAATATTATTACCTTCCATGATAACATAATTAATTACATCAATTTTTTCGCCAATTTTTCCTACTTGCTCAATTAATTTTTCTGATAATGGAAGCCCATCAACATTAATTGCTTTTAATGAATCAACATTAGCTGCTTTGTTAGCCAAAGCTAAATCGGCAATTTGGTTAGCGAAAGCAACGAAATCTTCGTTTTTAGCAACAAAATCAGTTTCGCAAGTTAATTGTATAATTACTCCTAATTTTCTATCAGAAGTAGTTTTTGCAATAACTGCACCTTCTTTTGCATCTCTATCTGCACGAGCTGCTGAAACTTTAGCTCCTTTTTTACGTAAAAAATCTACTGCTGCTTCAAAATCGCCATTGGTTTCAGTTAAAGCTTTTTTACAATCCATCATTCCTGCACCAGTCATTTGGCGCAATTTGTTTACATCTGCTGCTGTAATCGACATTTTTTATATTTTTTTTAATTGTTTAAAATTTAATGAAAATTTAAAATTAGAATATTCCAATTTGTAAAAAAGAGAATTTGAAACTAAATCCAAATTCTCTTTTCTATTACTATTTTATATTTAATTAATTTTAAGCTTCAGTTTCTACAATAGTTTCATCAATTAAAACTACGTCACTTTTATCTGTTTCCTTGTCTTTATCACTTTTACGTTCTGCCATACCTTCCACAATAGCATCTGTTAAAAACTTGGTTATTAAAGCTATCGATTTAGCCGCATCATCATTTGCTGGAATAGGAAAATCAATGTTATTTGGGTCAGTATTGGTATCAACCAATGCAAAAGTTGGAATATTTAAACGAATAGCTTCTGCAACAGCTAAATGTTCTCTTTTTGCATCAACAATTATTAATGCAGCAGGAGTACGATTCATATCAGCTATTCCACCAACTAAACGATTCAATTTGTCTTTTTCTCTATCCAACATTAAACGCTCTTTTTTATTGATATTAGTATAAGTACCATCGATACCCATTTTTTCAATCATTTGCATTTTTTTGATAGACTTACGAACAGTTTGAAAATTTGTTAACATACCACCTAACCAACGTTCGGTTACGTAAGGCATATTAACACGTTTTGCTTCTGCTTCAATAATTTCCTTTGCCTGTTTTTTTGTTGCCACAAACATAACTTTGCGACCAGAACGGATAATATTTTTTAATGCATTAGCAGCTTCTTCTAATTTAACTGCAGTTTTGTTTAAATCTATTAAATGTATACCGTTTTTTTCCATGAAAATATACGGTGCCATTTTAGGGCTCCACTTACGGGTAAGGTGACCAAAGTGAACACCAGCCTCCAATAATTCTTCTTGAGTAATTTTTGCCATTTTATGTGTACCTTTTGATTAACGTTTAACAAATTGGAAGCGCTTACGAGCTTTTTTCTGACCTGGTTTTTTACGTTCAACCATTCTTGGATCACGTGTTGTTAAACCAACTGCTTTTAAAGCAGGTTTCAGTTCTGCATCGAATTTTACAAGCGCTCTTGTAATTCCTAAACTAACTGCTTCGGATTGGCCTGATGTTCCTCCTCCATTCACATGTACTTTTACATCGTACTGACCAACAGTGTTGGTAACCTCGAAAGGTTTTAAAGCAGCATTTTGCATTACAATTGAAGGAAAGTAATCTTTTACATCTTTACCGTTTACCATTACATTGCCCGTTCCTACTGATAGGTACACTCGAGCAACAGCAGTTTTTCTTCTTCCTAGTGCGTTATTCACTTCCATTTTTAAAATTTAAGATCTTTTGGTTGTTGAGCAGCATGCGGGTGTTCTGCACCTTCGTAAACATAAAGGTTGCGAAATAATTCCGCTCCTAATTTGTTTTTAGGTAACATACCTTTTATTGCATGTTCTACTACATATGTTGGTCTACGAACTAACAACTGTTTTGCAGTTTCTGTTCTTAATCCACCTGGATGACCAGAATAGAATTTGTATTCTTTATCGTTTAATTTATTACCAGTAAAACGAACTTTACTAGCGTTGACAACAATAATATTATCTCCGCAATCAACATTTGGTGTAAAGTTTGTTTTGTTCTTTCCACGCAACATATTTGCTAATCTTGTAGAGAAACGGCCTACCGTTTGTCCCTCGGCATCAAACACATACCAGTCTTTCTGTACTGTTGCTTTATTTGCCGAAATTGTTTTGTAACTCAATGAATCCACAGCTTTATTCTTTTTTTTAGGGGTGGCAAAAGTATATCATTATGTTTACAATAACAAACACTTATAAAAAAAATTGTAAAAAAAGTTTAAATATCTCTTTTATTTTTAATTATTAATAAACAACATTTTAAAATTTGCCTATTTTAAAATGAGCACAATGGTAATAATTTAAACTGAATTTGACTTATAATATTTTATGAATATTGGAACTTTTTACATTAAACAAAAAAAGGATTGGTTTTAAAATAAACCAATCCTTTTTTAATTTTAATATTATCTTCTTATTTCTTTACCTCATTTACACCCAAATTCCATAACACAAAGCTCCACATATCGGCAGCATCTTCTATTAATTTAGTAGTTGGTTTGCCAGCACCATGTCCAGCTTTACTATCTATTCTAATCAAAATTGGATTCAAAGTATCGGCTTTTGATTGAAGTTCTGCTGCGAACTTAAAAGAATGTGCCGGCACTACCCTGTCATCATGGTCGGCTGTCATAATCATTGTAGCAGGATATTTAACTCCTTGTTTTACATTGTGCAAAGGCGAGTATTTTATTAACCAATCAAAGTCTTCTTTTTTATCACTGCTACCATATTCTACTGCCCAACCCCAACCAATGGTAAATTTATGGTAACGCAACATATCTAACACGCCAACTGCAGGAATAGCCACTTTGAATAATTCAGGTCTTTGAGTCATGCAAGCACCAACTAGCAAACCACCATTTGAACCACCATTTATTCCAAGTTTATTACTTGAAGTATACTTTTCACTGATTAAATATTCAGCGGCAGCAATAAAATCGTCAAATACATTTTGTTTTTTACCTAACATTCCCGCTTTGTGCCAATCTTCGCCATACTCACCACCACCGCGCAAACTTGCAATGGCATAAACTCCACCTTGCTCTAAAAACATGATACGGCTTACACTAAATGATGGTGTCAATGAAATATTAAATCCACCATAACCATAAAGCATTGTTGGGTTATTTCCGTCCAATTTCAGCCCTTTTTTGTGCATAATAAACATAGGCACTTTTGTTCCATCTTTACTGGTATAAAACACCTGTTTTGTTTCAAATTCATTGGCATTGAACTTCACTTCAGTTTTGCGGAATAATTCTGATTTGCCTGTTTTTAAATCGTACTTATATATTTCGCCCGGATTGGTAAATGAAGTAAAAGTATAAAAAGTTTCGGTATCCTCTTTTTTACCACCAATGCCACTAGCAGTTCCAATTCCAGGTAATTTTATTTCTTCTTTTCCAGTTCCATCTGCATTAAATTTATAAATTCGAGTACTGGCATCTTTTAAATAAGTAGTAAATAATTTTCCGCCCCAATAACTCACACCTTCCAGCAAATCTGCACTTTCGGCAATAATGGTTTTCCAGTTTTTTTCATCTGTATTTGTAGGATCCACTTCTATCAATTTATATTTAGCTGCACCTTTATCAGTAGTAGCTAAAATTTTATCGCCCACATTATCAATAAGGCTATAATTGTTTTCAAAACCTTTGAATAAAGTTTTAAAAACTTTTTCGTTTTTACTTAAATCCTTTATCAAAATTTCGTTGCCATTTGTTCCTTCGCTTATATTAATAAACATAAAACGTTCGTCTTCAGTTATACCTGCATTGAAATAACGCAATGGATGTTTTTTATCTTCATAAATTAATTCATCAGCACTTTGCGCAGTACCCATTTGATGGTAATAAATTTTCATAAACTCATTGGCATTGCTGAATGCTTTTCCTTTGGCAGGTTCATCGTAACGGCTGTAATAAAAACCATTGCCTTTCCAAGTAGCACCGCTAAATTTCACCCATTCTATTTTATCAGTAAGTTTTTGTTTGGTAGTAACATCCATTACAAATATTTCATTCCAATCGCTGCCGCTTTGGGCCACTCCTACTGCGCAATATTTATGGTCTTTGCTAAATGTAAAACTTCCTAACGAGGCGGTTCCATCTTCACTTAATTTATTAGGATCTAAAAACACTTCAGGCTCGCCTGTTAAACCTTTTTGGCGGTATAAAATACTTTGATTTTGTAAGCCTTCATTTTTAAAGAAATAATACCAATCACCTTCTTTAAAGGGACTTGAATATTTTGGAAAATCCCAAATTTCTGTCAAACGGTTTTTTATTATAGCTCGGTAAGGAATTTGACCCAAATAGTTTTGAGTTATCTTGTTTTCTTCCTTTACCCAATCAATTACATCTGATGCGGTATCATTTTCTAACCACCGGTAAGGATCTGCTATTTGTATTCCGTGGTAATTATCGGTTTGGGTTTCAGTTTTAATTTTTGGATATGGTAACATACTTAATTTTTTTTGTTCGTTTTTAGGTGTTTGATTACAAGCAATTACAGCCAAAAACGTGAATGGTAAAAGGTGTTTTTTTATCATACTTTGAAAATTTTTGAAAGCAATGATAAATGATTTTTAAATGCAGATTGTTGATTTTTGATAAATGGTTTGAAATACAGTTAGCCACAGATTACACAGATAACACAGATTTTTATTAAATCTTTGTTCTGTTTTGTTTCCCGCAGATTGCGCTGATTTCGAATAATTTATGACCACATCCCAGCCGTTGTTGTGTCTCCTGACTAACAACATAAGCCACAGATTTCACAGATATATTTTAGAAAATTTATCTGTGAAATCATTGTAATCAGTGGCTCAATCTTTTATATGCGAAACATCGTTGGCTAATTCCAAATTAAATTTTTCACCATCATAATTAAATAAATATAAGCAAGTATTGCGGTGTTCGTAGTTATCCATATTTTTTAAAGGTTCATTTAGTAAAGTGCAAACTAGGCTTTTCATTGCACGGCCGTGCATGCAAATTAAAATGGTGTTTTCCTGTTGGTTTCCCATAATAATTTTTAGCGCTTCTTTTTGCCTTGCTTGCATTTGGTTCGGAGTTTCTCCATTTGCAACTGCAACATCATAATCCCCATTATTCCAAGCATTAACTGCTTTTTGATAAAATTCTCTCTCTTTAAAATCTTGTGCTTTTCCTTCAAAATCGCCCCAACTTATTTCGTTTAATCCAGCTAATTTTTGAAAAGGAATTTCTAATTCAATAAAAGGCTGAATGGTTTGTAGGGTGCGCTTTAAATTAGAGACATATATTTTATCGAATGGAATGGTTTTGTATTTTTCAAAAAAAAGTAAACCTTGATTAATACCTGTTTGATTTAAAGACGTATCAACGCCTTGTCCCTGAACTATTGAAAGCTTATTAAACTCTGTTTCGCCATGACGAATTATATATA
>CAMCEM010000031.1 GCA_945873755.1 Chitinophaga pinensis
CTATAGAATGTGGATCGAGCATTAAGCCTTGCAGCCTTCCGTAAGGGCAAATAATTACACAAACCAACTCGCGTAAAAAGGCAAATACAAAATAAAATACAGTTGAAAATATTAACAATGAAATAAATTTTCCAATATGCAAAACTGGACCTTCGGTAATTAATAACCTCATTTCGTCCACACCAATAATGTAAGATAAAAAAGTGTTTGCTATTAAAAACGATACTAAAAAAAAGGCAACGTGTTTTCCACCTTTTCTAAGTATTTTTTCGGTATTCCATGGTTGGGCAGTTAATTTTTTTTGTTGGTTAAAATCGCCTTCTATCAAATATTCTATTTTGCGAAAAAGCATTTCCATAAAAATAGTTTGAGGGCATGCCCACCCACACCAAACTCGGCCAAATAGCACTGTAAAAACTATAATAAAGAATATAAATGTAAGCATTAACAATGCAAACAAATTCAAATCTTGAGGCCAAAAAGGCATTCCAAAAATGATGAATTTTCGTTCTAAAATGTTGAATAAAAGAAGAGGCTGACCGTGTATTTTTATAAATGGAGTAGAGAAAAAAACAAAGTATAAAAACCATGCAAATAAAGTTCGATAAAGATATAAAGAGCCTTTTGGTTTTTTTGCAAAAATCCATAGTCGCTTGCCATCTTTATTTACATTCGATAAGCTGTCTCTGTAATGTTCCCCATCTAGCGCCTTTGCTTCCTCCACTTCGTGCATATTTTTGTTTTTAAATTCTTTTAGTATCTAATTTTAGCGATAATTTATTTTCAATATTTATCCTAAAAAATCAAAGGCTGTCTCAAAATTAGAGCTAAATGCATTTTGTCACATTGAGCGAAGTCGAAATGTTTTGAAAACGTGAGTATCAAGTTCTCGACTTCGCTCGAACTGACGAGCTTTTAAAGCATTTGAGACAGCCTTTATAATTAAAAATTTATTTTAAAGCTGTTGCTAAAGTATCAGCAACTATGGCTGTTTTAGTTGTATCAGTGCTTGTTCCAATAGGTTCCATTTTATTGCCTTGTGGAGCCAAAGCACCAGGAGGGTTTGTACCACCAATCGATTTAATATAACTTGCAAGTTGTGCCATTTGCGATCCATTTAACGATTTTTCCCAAGCTATCATACCTTTGCCAGTAACACCATATTTTATTGTTTTAAAAATATTACTTAGTTCACCACCATGTATCCAATATTCATCGGTTAGGTTAGGTCCTACTTTTCCTTCCCCAGCAGTTCCATGGCATACAGCACATTTTGCAGTATATATTTCTTGTCCTTCATGTAATTGGTTTGCATCGGTTATTAGTTTCACATTGCTTTCATCAACCAAGTTACCTACTTTTTTTAAATAAGCAGTTTTAGCAATTTCCGCATCGGTTAACTCTTGTTCATATTCTGCAAGTTGTAGCTTACCATTATTGGTTGAATAATGATACCAAAAACCATAAGCAATTGCAAAAAGTATGGTGGTATAAAACATAAAGTTAAACCAAGGTGGAGTTGGGTTATCAAGTTCTACAATTCCGTCAAAGCTTTCATCTAATAAAAGCTTTTTCTCATCTTTTAACGCGTGTAATGAAAACAACTTTTCAATGGTTGTTCTTTCTTCATCGGCTTTTACTAATTCTGGGTTATTAACTCGTTTTAAAGCTATTAATGTTAAATACAATAAGCCTACAACTGCTAAAATTAGAATTAAAATAATAACTCCCATTACTTTTAAAAATAATGCGTCAAAGTCGCCATAGTTAAAAGTATCTTCTGCTGCCATACTAATATTGCTAATAAATAGAATGATAGTGGCTAAAAATATTTTTGATTTCATTTTTTTTATAATTTTATTATTAATCTTATTCAAGTGGTTTTTTACTCATTTCATCAATGTATTCTTTTTTTGCGCTGAATAACCAAATAGTTATTAGTAAAAAAAATGCTGTAAATACAACTAGCGAGAATATTTTATACATATCAATTCCGCTTATTTCGTGCAATAGATTTCTGAACATAATTTTATTTGTTTGAAGTTGTATTTGAAAGTTTTATATCTGTTCCCAAACGTTGTAAATAAGCAATTAGAGATATTAATTCTTTGTCGCTACTTATTTTTATTTTCTCTAGTGCTAAATTTTCACTGATTCCTTTTGCTTGTAATTCCAAGTCTTGCAATGCCCTTTCTTCATATCCTTTTTCGTAAGGAACACCTAAAGTACGCATGGCATTTATTTTATCTTTTATGTTTGATACATCCATGGTTTGCTCTGCCAACCAATCATAAGCCGGCATTATAGAACCTGGAGTCATAGTTCGTGGATCTATCATGTGGTTATAATGCCAACTGTTAGAATATTTTCCACCTTCGCGCATTAAATCAGGACCAGTGCGTTTTGAACCCCATAAAAAAGGATGGTCATATACATATTCACCAGCTTTTGAGTATTCGCCATAACGCTCGGTTTCGCTTCTAAACGGACGAATCATTTGCGAATGACAACCTACACAACCTTCACGTATGTATAAATCGCGACCGTGGAGCTCCAATGGTGTATATGGTTTTACACTTGATATGGTTTGAATATTTGATTTGATTAAAAAAGTAGGTAACATTTCTACCGCACCACCAATTAAAATAACTATAATTGAAAGAACCATAAACATCATTGGTTTGCGTTCTAAAGCTTTGTGCCAGTATGAAGCATGGCCTGTAGGTGCATAATTGCTTTCTAATGCAGGTGCTTCTGCAGCTTCGTTGGCTACTAATTTACCAGCAGTCATGGTTTTTACAATATTGTAAACCATTACTAAAGTACCTGCTAAATAAAGAGTACCGCCTATAGAACGAAATACATGTAGTGATAAAACTTGTTTAGTAGTATCTATAAATTCGTATTTTAATTGACCCGCTTCAGTAAACTCTTTCCACATTAAACCTTGAGTAAATCCGCTCCAATACATAGGAACTGCGTAGAATAAAATTCCTAAAGTACCAATCCAAAAATGAAAGTTTGCTAATTTAGTAGAGTGTAATTTAGTTTGGTAAATGCGAGGGATTAACCAATATAAAATACCAAAGGTCATAAATCCGTTCCAACCTAATGCACCAACGTGAACGTGGGCTACTATCCAATCGGTAAAGTGAGCAATAGCGTTTACATTTTTTAACGAAAGCATTGGACCTTCGAAAGTGGCCATACCATAAGCAGTAATACCTACCGCAAAGAATTTCAATACCGGTTCATCTCTTACTTTATCCCAAGCACCACGTAAGGTTAACAATCCGTTTATCATACCACCCCACGATGGAGCAATTAACATAATTGAGAAAGCTACACCTAACGATTGAGCCCAATCTGGCAACGAAGTATATAACAAATGATGAGGACCAGCCCAAATGTATAAGAAAATTAATGTCCAAAAGTGTAAAATAGATAACTTGTATGAATACACTGGTCTATCCACTGCTTTAGGCAAGTAATAATACATCATACCTAAAAAAGGAGTAGTTAAGAAAAATGCAACTGCATTGTGTCCATACCACCATTGCACCAAGGCATCTTGCACACCTGCGTAAAACGAATAACTTTTAAATAACGAAATAGGTAATTCGAAAGAGTTAACAATATGCAAAACAGCTACCGTAACAAAGGTGGCTATATAAAACCAAATGGCTACGTACATGTGGCGCTCTCTGCGTTTTATAATAGTACCAAACATGTTCCAACCAAATACTACCCAAATTAAGGTAATGGCAATATCAATTGGCCATTCTAATTCAGCATATTCTTTTGAAGTGGTAATACCTAAAGGCAATGTAATAGCCGCTGCTACTATAATTAATTGCCAACCCCAAAAATGGATATTACTTAATAAATCGCTAAACATGCGGGCTTTACATAAACGCTGTAACGAGTAATACACACCCATAAAAATAGCATTACCAACAAAAGCAAAAATAATTGCATTGGTATGCAGTGGGCGAATCCTTCCGAACGAAGTGTACTGATTTCCTAAATTGGCTGCGGGCTCATAAAGTTGAATGGCCACAAGCAAGCCAACTAACATTCCTACAATACCAAAAACCATGGTGGCAATGGCAAAGTTTCTTACGATTCGATTATCATACTGAAATTTTTCTGTTTGCATATAGTGAGTATTTTTTTAATTTTACTCAACAAACGTACTTTCAATACACACGCTTTAAAATGACCATTGGCAAATGCTATTTTGAGAGATTTTAGCCCAAATAGTGACTAGGGTCAGTAATTGTCATGAAAAAATGACAATTCAGTTTTGTACTCGTTTTGTGTTCGAACCAATCGAATAAGGTGCGGAGAGGACAACAAACTTGGACAAAATTGACAATTCGGTTAGGTATTAGTTTTTTACAAATTTTTTCCAAAAAATGCCAGTTTCAGTAGTTAAACCAATAATATAAGAACCCGCTTCTAGTTTTGAAATATCAATGCTTGAAAAAGGTTTTTTTAGTTCTCCATTCAAAATTTCTTGCCCTTGCAGGTTGATTATTTTGTAACTAAAATTTGCATTGATTTGATTAATTGTTAAAGTATTACTTGCAGGGTTTGGATAAACCGTAATTTGGTTATTTAAGTTCACTTCATTTTTGCCCACATTTTGGTTACTTATGGTAATGGCTTTTGTAGCTTTTGCACCACCACCATCTGCTGCGGTAGCAGTTACTATTACTGTTCCATTGGCTTTGGCAGTTAGCAAACCTTTTTGGGTTATGGTTGCTAAGTTGGTATCACTTATGCTCCAAAGTAAATTTTTGTTATTAGCGTTAGTTGGTGATATATTAGCGGTTAACTGCAAAGTGCTATTTTTCTGATTTATGCTATTTTGTCCAATAATATTGATAAAATTTATTTGGTTAATAATTCCTATTTTTTTTATTTCCATTTTGTGGCTCCAGCTTGAAATTCCTAAACCATGTATTAAAATGCCTCCAATACCTGCAATTTCATTATCAGCAATTTTTATCCCACTATTCATAGAATACTTTATTTGAGAATTATAAAATTGCCTGTTTAAGTAATATGTTGATATAATATTTATATTAGAATCAACTTTTATCCAAAATGAATCACAATAAATTATATTAACATTTGAACCATAACTTGTAAATATTGCTCCTTTGTTTAAAACACCGTAATTTTCTGAAAGAAAACTTTTAATTAATAAACCATCAAGTGTATAATAATTTACAAAATTTTTAGTATTACTGCTATCAGACCCATTTATAATTATTGAAGTGTTATCATAATTGAAGTTAATATAATAGTTGTTAAAATTTTGAATAGAAGCAATGATTTTTTTATTCAATAAATTTCCTAAAGTATCAATGGTTATAATGAAAGGAGTATTTGCCTCTAAACCTAATAATAATATGTTTTTATTTGGCAATATATAGGCATTTTGAATAGTACTATTTTTTAGTGAATCTATACTAAAACTTTGTTGATTAATTATATTTGCTAATGAGTCTATAATTATAAAAGACGCTTTTTGGTTTTTACTCCCTGCAATTAAATAAGAATTTAAATTTATTTCTATCATTTTATTTAAGTTATAATAATTAACAGAATCTTTAATTTTTTTATGCCACAATAAAATACCATTTTGATTTATATTATAAAAATGTAGACCAGGAATATCATGGTTTTCAAAATTGTAAGTTGAAAGTAGTAAATTACCATTGATACGATTAATTAAATCAATACCCAAAATATTTTTACTTTCAATACTGTCTAAATTTTTTTTCCAAATTACTATTCCGCAATTATCAAGCATAGTTAATGCAATTGATAAATTTATAGGTTCCAAACTATTTCTTGAAAAACCATCAAAACTAATTGCAAATAAATTTTGATTTGATCCTTTAACTATTTTCGACCCAATTTCATCAGGACCATTTTGAGTGGAATATACATTATTGAATTCACAAACATTTTGAGCTTGGGTGAAGTTAATAATTAATAGCATTAACAATACACATGTAATTTTTATTTCTTTTTTCATAATTATATTTTTTAAAAATTGTTTTGAATAATTTGAGCATCTAACCAACCAGTATTTGGTTGTGTTTGAATGCTGATGCTAAGCGAGCTGCCGATTTGAATATTATCAACAGCCATATTAATTGCGCCTCCATTATTTGGAGACAAACTTGAGGCACCAGACCCAATAATATTTGAATTTATAAATTTGGATTCGATTAAAGTGTAATTAACATCACAGTTTTTTATTATACTGTACAAGGCTTCTAAGTTTATCAATGAAGTTTCAAATGTAATTTTTGAATAACTTTGATTTAGACCAAATATTGTTTTATTTACATTAGGTAAGTAATCAATTGTGTTGTCATTTGAATAAATATCAACATTTCTAAAATATAAATTTACGTTCCCTTTTAGTTCAATTAAACCTAATCCAATTATTGGTATTCTTGTTCCTTCTGCATCAGTAATAATTGATTGAAAGTAAATTCTTCCTCTTGGTTTATCATTTGTTATATCATAAGATGTAATCAAAATATTTGCATTTTCTAAAGTCAATTTATCTAAATTCTTAATTGCAGCCTCAGTCCAAGGGTGGACACCTTCTCCAATACTTGATGCTGCTTTGATATAAATAGTTTTTACTGGATTTATAGTACTTTGATTCTGCACCCTTATTAGAGCTGCATCAAAAGATTTGACAGCATCATTTTTGTTAAATCCATAATTATCATCATTGCCATCAGTTGGGTCAATATAAACTGAACCATAATTCTGCCCATTATTACATTCATCTGTAAATAGAATATCCGGCATATATTTTCGTTTATGAAAAACTACATTGGTAAATGTTATATTTCTATTAGTACTAAGGTTAGTTTCATATAGTTTATTTTCGAGAAATGTAAGCCAAGGTCTATAAAAACAATCTATAGCATTTAACTTAGCAACTGCGCTTTTCCCAAAAAAGAACAAAGAGCCAACATTATAAGAAAATAATTGATTAATAATTAATTGAATTTCATCAATGGCCACACCTTGTGTAATTCCATATTTTTTTATTCCTTCAACGTAAATAGATGTTAATATTGCTGTAGAGTTAATAATTGTAATTGCATTCGTTGAATATTCTACAACACTACCATTTACGCTTACACTTCTAGAGTCAATACAAAATATTCCAGTTTTGCCATATTTTACATTATCATTTAAATCCCAAGCACTATAAGGAATTAAATTTCCATTTACATCTATTTTAATAAAATCAGGTATGCTTTCATTTGGAATTAATTCTATAATATCTCCATTATATCTGCAATAGCAATTACTAACTACAAATGAATTACAGTTAGATATTATTATTCCATACCAATTAAAATTAGTAAAACAATTTTCAATCGTACCGCCCCAGCAAGTGTTAAGTAAGAAAGCACATTTGGTGTTATGAACTCCAACATTACTAATTGTACAATTTCCTGCATTAGCTAATCTTATACCCCCAAAAGCAGGAGTATTACCTCCATCAATAGTTAAGTTTTCTACACTTATTCCCATTCGAAAGATATAGTTATCATAACTATAGTTTAAACCACCAGCCCTTGAAAGTGAAATATTAAATGGAATTAAAACAAGTGGTGGTTGGGGTGCAGGAGGTAGAGGAGCTATTGGATAAGTCGCAGAAGAAATTACCCAATTATTTTTATTGGAAAAATTTGCTTTAATAACAGTTCCCCCAGAAGTTTGATTATAAGGATAAACAAAATGATAACGATTGTTTACTCCAATTAACCTACAATTTTGTGCAATTAATAATGTTTGAGAAATTGAATAAACTCCCTTGGGTAAAAACACCGTTCCGCCTCCAGTTTTATAAGATAATTCATTTGCAATGTTAGTAGGGCTAATAAAATCTAAAGCTCTTTGAATCCCGAGTGTTGCATCAGGGTCGCTACTATCAAAAAACCAAGTAGCAGTAACAAACCCTGAATCGTAAACCCTTTTAAATCGCATACCACTAGTTGAAACCAAAATAGTTCCAATATTATCTAAACTTGTAGTATCAACTGCATCATAGTACCATTCACCTTCTTTTCCTTTGTCAATAGTATAATAAATAGCTGCTGTGTTAGATGTTTTTGCTCTTAAATCGTTAATGGTTAGTGTTTCAATGGTCATATTTGAATTTTGTTTTTATTAAATCAAATATAGTTTTATTTCATTAAAAACAAACGGGTTAGCATAATTTTACATTGAATTAAGAATAAAATTAATTTGGATTTTTATTACTAATTTAAATTATAATTAATTTTATACATCATCAAATCTACTCATAGTTTTTCTAAATTGTATTTGCCTATTTGAAAATTTTACCTTGTAGTTCCAAAGTTATTTTTATGCGTGGTAAAATCTAATCATGGCTTTCCTCACTTGGGTTTGCCTATTGCAAAACTTTATGGCGTACTTCCACAAATATTTGTCCTCACCAATCGAATAAGGTGCGGTGGGGAAACCGACCTTGCGAAAAAAATTTGTTGTCAAACAAAGGAGATGCGCTGCATGACAGCTTTTATTGTTGGTGTTCACCAAACATCGCAGTAACATATTCCAGCCAGAGGCTGCTTCATAACCTCACTAGCGGGATGCTAGCGAGTGCGTTATTCTTGTTATCTAAACTTTTTCTTCATCTGTTTTTTTTACTGTTCCATCGTCAAACAACATGCGAACAGAAGGGGTGTAATCATCGTCAATCTGACCATTTTTTACCATCCAAATAAATGCAATTAAAAAGCCAATGGCTAATACAAAACTGCTTCCTATTAATACAAACATTATTTTCATTTCTTTTTTAAGTTTATAGTCGATGGACCATAGACCATAGAAAATTTCACTGTATTCTATTGTCTATTTGCTATGGTCCATTAACCATGGTCTATTGTCTATGAGCTATGGTCCATAAGCTATCGTCTATGGTCTGTTTTTCATTTTAATCGCCAACAAATACGTACTTATACTGGTAAATCCAATTACGGTTACTGAACTTATGGGCATTAATATGGCTGCTATTACTGGCGATAATGTGCCACTTACTGCATAGCTTAAACCAATAATATTGTACATTAACGATAAGCAAAAACTTACATAAATTACTTTCATGGTGTTTTTGCAGTATTGTAAGTATTTAGGTAATAATTCAAAGTTGGCGGCATCCATAATTACATCGCTACTTGGCGAAAAGCTTGAAGTATCTTCGCTTAAACTTATTCCTACATTGGCCGTTTTTAAAGCCCCTGCATCATTCAATCCATCACCCACCATTATTACCTTTTGATTGTTGCCTTGCAAGGTGTTTATGTATATCAACTTATCTGCTGGGTTTTGTTTAAACAGTAATTCAGATGAAGTAGGGAAAACAGATTGTAAAAAGTTTTTTTCTTGCTCATTATCGCCTGAAAGTAAATGCAATTTAAATTGATTTGCTAATTGATTAATTACTTGTTTTAAACCTGTTCTATAAGCATGTTTTATTACAAAACAACCAACATTTTCTCCATTTATTTTTATGTAAATACGGGTGCTTAATGCATTGCTTAAATTTTCGGTAATATTTAAAAATTTAGCAGAACCTACCTCCACATCATTGCCGCCAACATTGGCCTTGATGCCTTTTCCAGTAATTTCGTCAAAGCTATTTAAAATAATAGCCGAACTGATATTTAAATGCTGTGCAATTTGTTTACTTAATGGGTGAATAGAGTTTTGGGTAACTGAAAAAATGAGCTCTTTTTGCAATTGCGTTAATGGATTACCCATAAACTCAATTTGCGATTCGTTGCTTTGAGTAATGGTACCAGTTTTATCAAAAACGATGGTATCCATATTGGCAATATTTTCAACCACATTAGCCGATTTTAAATAGAATTTTTTTCTGCCCAAATTGCGCATGGCATTGCCTAAAGCAAACGGACTTGATAAGGCCAAAGCACAAGGACAAGCTATGATTAACACAGCAGTAAAGGCTCCCATTATTTTTGAACTATCGTACACTGCCCAATAAATAGCCGATGAAATGGCAATGGCTAATAATGCCACAGTAAAATATTTGCTTACTTTGGTTTGAAAAGTTTCAACTTTGCTGGCATTGTCTTTTGCAAAAATATCGTTGTTCCAAAGTTGGGTTAAATAACTTTGTTCGGTTAGTTTTTTTACTTCCAACTCAATGTTTCCGTTAGTTTGTTTGCCTCCGGCAAAAATAATTTCGCCTAACTCTTTGTCTATGGGTTCTTTTTCGCCCGATACAAAACTAAAATCAATATTGGCTTTGCCTTTTAATAAAATACTGTCGGCAGGAATAATTTCATTGTTTCTAATTAAAATTCTATCTCCAATTTTTAGTTTATCAATAGCTACAGTAGTAGTTTGATTATCGCTATTAATTTTTATAACCGATATAGGGAAATACGATTTGTAATCGCGCTCAAACGAAAGTGAATCGTATGTTTTTTGTTGGAACCATTTGCCTATTAATAAAAAGAAAACTAAACCAGCCAAAGTATCGCAGTAGCCTAGGCCTGTATGGGTTAATATTTCGTAAAAATTGCGCACAAATAAAACCACTAAACCCAAGGCCAAAGGCACATCTATGGTAATTAGTTTTTTGCGTAAACCTTTGTAGGCTGATATTAAATAATCTTGTCCGCTATAAAAAAATACAGGAATAGAAAGTGCTAAGTTGATATAACCAAATGCTGATGATAAGTAATGTCTAGTTGTATTGTCTAACCCAAAATATTCGGGAAAGCTTATCATCATAATATTGCCAAAACAAAAACCCGCAACTCCTATTTGAAACAATAATTTACGATTGATATTTTTAGGTTTTTCTTGGTTAATATCGTTCATGGTAAAAGATGGTTCATAACCAATGCTTGCTAATAACTCCACCAATTGGCGCAACGATATTTTATTTACATCGTAAACAATATTGGCTGTTTTCTTTAAAAAATTAACACGTACACCTACTACTGCATTGTTTATTTTGTATAAATTTTCTAATAAATAAATACAACTGCTGCAATGTATATTAGGAATTTGAAATTGTAAACGTGCTACTTTATGATCGATATAGCTAATTAGTTTTGATTGAATATTGGTATCGTCTAAGTAAGCATATTTATTGCCAATGCTTTGTTTAAATGCTTTTCCAGGAGTTTTTTCAATGCTGTAATACGATGTTAAGTTATTTTCAGAAAGCAACATAAACACATTTTTACAACCGTTGCAGCAAAATGATTTATCGTTTAAAACAAGTCTTTCCTCCGCACAAAAATCGCCACAGTGGTAACAGGTAGTTTTGGTATTTTTATTTAAAGTTTCAATCATTTTAAAATGAAGCTTATAGTTTTGTTAATGAATTCAAAAGTATTTACTCCCTTAAATTATTGCTATGACTGCACTCAATACAAAAACTGACAATAGTTGCTATTTATATAGACTTAGGTTTGGTTTTAGGAAAGTGTGATTTGTGATTTGTGAAGTTTGATTTGGGAAATGAGATTTGTGAATTGAGAGATGAGATTTGGGAGATGGGAATTGAGAAATATGTTCGGGAAATATTCCCCCTTGAGCGATGGCTTTGCAAGGCGAAGGGTGCCGAAAGCTTTCGGTATAGGGTGATGTTTTTTTGTAAAATTACCAATAGGCAAAATGAAATTGGAATAGTTTAACCCATAACTCGCAACTACATCAACCAAAAAACAATACAACAATCCAACAATCTAACAATCCAACAATACGACAATCTAACAATACGACAATCCAACATTTTAACAATTTATCAATTCAACAATCAAAAAAACCATTCCTTTTTATTATCATGCACATTATTTTAAACTGGATTTTTAAATGAATAAAAAACTAAACTTCTTAATTATAGTTGCTGCCCTAGGTTACTTTGTAGATATATATGATTTGATTGTATTTAATGTAGTAAAACAAGAGAGTCTGCTCGATTTTATACCTGCCAATTTAATGGACAAAACCGATACTTTTTTGTTCAATTGTCAAATGACGGGAATGTTGTTGGGTGGTATTATTTGGGGCATTTTAGGCGATAAAAAAGGAAGAGTTTCAGTGCTTTTTGGCTCCATCATTTTATACTCGTTAGCTAATATTGCCAATGCTTTTGTAACTGATATTCCAAGTTATGCCATAGCAAGGTTTTTAGCAGGAATTGGATTAGCTGGTGAGTTAGGTGCTGGAATTACGTTAGTAAGCGAAAGCATGGAAAAATCGAAACGTGGAATTGGAACTATGATAATTGTTTCGGTTGGAGCTTTAGGTGCAATTGCCGCTGCCATAGTTGGTAAAAATGGGCATTATTTGGTTTCGTTTTTAGACACTGCTTTTTCTATTTCACTTAAAAATTGGCAAGTTACTTATTTAGTGGGTGGTGTTTTGGGTTTAATGCTTTTGTTTTTAAGAGCAGGAACTTATGAAAGTGGCATGTACAAAATGGTTGAAACCAATAAATCTGTTCAAAAAGGAAACTTAATTAGTTTGTTAAAAAATAAAAACAATTTGGTAAAATACCTTGCTTGTATAGCCATTGGTTTGCCTATTTGGTTTACCATTGGAGTTTTAGTTAATAAATCGCACTTGTTTGCGCGCAATGTGGGTATTGAAATAAAAGTAGCCGATAGTGTCATGTTTGCTTACATTGGCCTATCGTTTGGCGATTTATTAAGCGGTTTATTTAGCCAATGGTTCAAAAGCAGAAAGAAAGTTATTTTAGGTTATTTAGGTTTTAGTTTAGTACTTTATTTTGTTTATTTATTCAATAACCAAGTATCAGCATCTTACTTTAAATTAATGTGCTTTTTATTGGGAACTGCTACCGGCTATTGGGCTCTTTTTGTAACAGTTGCTTGCGAACAGTTTGGAACAAATATCCGTTCCACAGTTACCAATACAGTTCCTAATTTTGTAAGAGGAGCAGTAGTTCCAATAACGTTAGGTTTTGCTGCTTTGCAAAGCAATATTAGTTTAAATATTACTTCATCGGCTTTAGTAGTTGGACTAATTTGTTTGGTTTTGGCTATTGTTTCAACCTTATTTATTGATGAAAGTTTTCACAAAGATTTAGATTATGTGGAGGAGTAGGTAAGTAAGTTTTATTTACTTAATCCATATTTATCTACAAATGGCTGCCCACTAATGTGGCCATAACAACGGTAAATTGTTTCACATTCTTTAAGCTGGCTACAAAGCGTATCAGCTGAGCCCCAAACCCAATTGCAAGTTGCTATTAATCTTCCTGTGGTATCATAAATCCCAAAACCACCATCATAATAATTCATACCTGCACAATAAACTTTTTGACCTTTGCATACACATTCTGCAATACTGCCGTTTTTATGTTTTATATAAATGGTATTTAATCCTGCTTTAGTAATTGCTTCATCTTGCCTACAACTTATTTGAGAAATTATTAAAATTAATAATAATGTGGGTGTTTTTAAGTAGTTTTTCATTCCAATTTAAAAAATCAAATATAAAAATATAGATTAAATTTTAGTTCTGTTTTTTTGTTTATTTTCTTCAATTTTGATAACAAATTTTAAGTCTAAAACCTTACTTTTGCGGCTCGTTTTTAAAAGGATATATATTTTATGAATCAAGCTCGTAGCATGCAAAATGCTTTAATTTCAGTTTTTTACAAAGATGGTTTGGATGTGTTGGCAAAAGCCTTAAACCAATTAGGTGTTAATATTTACAGTACTGGTGGTACGCAAGATTATATCGAACAATTAGGAATTAAAGTAAATAGGGTAGAGGATTTAACAGAATATCCAAGTATTTTAGGTGGACGTGTAAAAACATTGCATCCAAAAGTATTTGGTGGAATTTTAGCCCGCAGAGCCAATGAACAAGACCAGAAAGAAATGGCAGAATTTAATATGCCTTATTTCGATTTAGTGGTGGTTGATTTATATCCATTTGAAGAAACTTTAGCAAGCACCAACGAAGAAAGCAAAATTATTGAAAAAATTGACATTGGCGGTGTTTCTTTAATTAGAGCAGGCGCAAAAAACCACAACGATACTTGCATTATTTGTAACAAAAATGATTATGCTGTTTTAGCTGAAACATTATTGGCACAAAACGGAACAACCAGTATTGAACAACGCAGAATGTATGCTGCCAAAGCATTTGCCACTACAGCTGCATACGATACCATTATTCAAAATTATTTTAACCAAACTAAGTTTGCAGCTTTAAGTACCATGCCAGCACAAACATTGCGCTATGGTGAAAATCCTCATCAAAAAGGAGTTTTTTATGGCGATATAAATGGCATTTTTACGCAATTGCATGGCAAAGAATTATCGTATAATAATTTGCTTGATTTAGATGCAGCTACCCATTTAATTGAAGATTTTGAAGAACCAACTGTGGCAGTTATCAAGCATAATAATCCGTGTGGATTAGCAAGTAGAGCAACCATTTCGCAAGCTTGGACCGATGCTTTAGCGGGTGATCCTGTTTCGGCTTTTGGTGGTGTTATTGTTGCCAATAGAAATATTGATGTGGAAACTGCAACTGCCATGGATAAAATATTTTTGGAAGTATTAATTGCACCAAGTTACGATGAAGCTGCTTTGCAAATTTTAAAAGGCAAAAAGAACAGAATTATTTTAGCAAAAAATGGTTTATTGCCAAAAGGCAAAACCATGCGTACCGTGCTAAATGGACATTTGGAACAAGATAAAAACGATGTGATTTTAACACAAGATAACTTACAATTAGTTACTGAAAATAGTGCCAATCAAAACACCATTGATGATTTATTATTTGCTGATAAAATAGTAAAACATGCTAAATCGAACACCATTGTTTTGGCAAAAAATAAGCAATTATTAGGAATAGGCTGCGGACAAACATCACGTGTGGATGCATTGAAACAAGCAATTGGCAAAGCCAAAGCATTTGAATTTGATTTAACTGATTCGGTAATGAGTAGCGATGCGTTTTTCCCTTTTCCTGATTGTGTAGAAATAGCATTTAACGAAGGAATTAAAACAGTGATTCAACCTGGTGGTTCTATTAAAGATGATGCTTCGGTTCAATATTGTAACCAACAAAAAATGGTGATGTATTTTACAGGTATTAGGCATTTTAAACACTAAAATAGATTAGTAAACAATGAAACCACTTATTTTAAAAAACTTAAAACTGCTTCAAGAAAACCACAAATTAGTTTCTATAAAAACCAATAATGAAGATGCACATAAATCTAATGTTGGGTATGTATTAGGTTTAAATGAAGAAATCGTTACCATAAAATCAGTCACACCGCAAGGATTTCCTGATGGGATGATTACTGTTAAAACTAATGATATTTATGGAATTGATATGAACGATAACTATATTAGAAGATTAGAACTAAAAATATCAAATTTAAAAACCATTTATGCTGATACCGTTAGTCCTTCCTTTTTTTCTGATCCAATCATTGATTTTAGTAAAATATTACTAAAAGCCAAAAGTCAACTACAGTTAATTCATGTAAGCTTGTATAGGGATTTGGGTTTATATGGTTATATTAAAGAAGTTGGAGAAGAAGAGTTTGTAATTGATGTTTTTACTTCAGATGGTATTTATGATGGGATATCTATTTATTTAATTGAAGACATAAAAAATATTCATTGGGATGATGAAGACAATAGATTGGTTAATTTATTAATTGAAAAAATAAAATTATAAAAAAACCAATGCCAAGAATATTAGCAATAGATTATGGTACAAAAAGAGTTGGTTTGGCTGTTACCGATCCATTGCAGATTATTGCTAGTTCGCTTGGAACGGTGCATAGCAAAGATATAATTCAGTATTTGAAAGATTACACCGCAAAGGAAGACGTTAGTTGTTTTGTGGTAGGAAAACCCACTCGTCATAATGGCGATGATACGGATGCAACGCCACATATTGAAAAATTTATATCTTTGCTAATCAAAAATTTTCCAACCATGAAAATTGAACGAGCTGATGAACGCTTTACTTCAGTAATAGCAAGGCGCACTTTAACCGAAATGGGTTTGAAGAAAAAAGACAGAGAAAAAAAAGAAAATGTAGACCAAGTAAGTGCAGTTTTGATTTTGCAAACTTATATGTCTTTGATATAGAAATTCGAAAGTTAAAAATTCGAAATTCGAAAGAAATACAGTACTAATCAAATTCTAAATCTCGGATTTACACTTCGAATTTCGAATTTTATATTTTGAACTAGTTCGTGGTTAGTGTATTCACCAATCAAGAACAATAAAATAAGCCCAATGAATTGCCGTTGGTGGTTACTGAGCGAAGTCGAAGTATAGCCAACGGAGAAAAGAAAAATAAAGTATTTACCAAATTCAAAATTCAGAAAAGTTTTCGAATTTCGAATTTAATATTTCGAATTTAAAAAAGAATGATATTACCAATTGTAGCTTACGGAGATACCGTATTACGTAAAGTAGGAATAAATGTTACGGCCGATTATGAAGGTTTGAAAGACATTATAAATAACATGTGGGATACTATGAATAATGCCCAAGGTGTTGGTTTGGCTGCTCCACAAATAGGAAAAGCAATAAACTTATTCATAATTGATACAAGTGGTTTTGAAGATGAAGAATACCCTGATTTAAAGCGAGTGTTTTTAAATGCAGAAATTATAGATGAATGGGGCGAAGAGTGGGCTTTTGAAGAAGGTTGTTTAAGTATTCCATTTGTTAGAGAAGACATACTTAGGTGGAGTGATATTGCTATTAAATACCAAGATGAAAATTTTGAATGGCACGAAGAGGAATTTAATGGAATTGCAGCACGAGTAATTCAGCATGAATACGACCATGTAAAAGGAAAATTATTTGTTGATTATTTAACTCCATTGAAAAAAAGATTGATAAAAAATAAATTAATTAATATTAGTAAAGGCGGAGCAAATACTAAGTATAAAATGAAAATACCAAAATAATTTTATGGAAAAAAATTTACCCCAAAATATTGCTGTTATAGGAGGAGGAAGTTGGGCCACCGCTTTAGTTAAAATACTCATTGAACATAAAGAGTTACATAACTCAAATATACACAAACTTCAATGGTGGGTTCGTTCTGAAGAAAAAGCAAATTTTATTAAAGAAAAACACCACAATCCAGATTATTTAAGTACAGTTGAAATTCATCCTAAATCTATTGAGGTGAGTAGTAATTTAAAAGAAGTAATAAAAACTAGCGATTTACTGGTTATGGCAATTCCATCTGCTTTTTTAGTAAATAGTATGGAGGGTATTACAGCAAATGATTTAAAGGAAAAAGTAATAGTTTCAGCTATTAAAGGTTTGGTGCCTCATACCAAACAAATTGTTGGTGATTTTTTTGCAGACGAATATAAAATATCTGAAAAACGAATAATTGTAATTTCTGGTCCGTGCCATGCAGAAGAAGTAGCAGCTGAAAAATTATCGTATTTAACAATTGCGAGCGAAAATGCAGCATTAGCAAGACACTTTGCAAGTATGCTTTCTAATAAAAATATAAGAACTGTTATATCGAGCGATGTGCGTGGTACTGAATATGGCGCGGTTTTAAAAAATATTTATGCAGTAGCAGCAGGTATGTGCCATGGGTTAGGTTATGGCGATAATTTTCAAGCAGTGCTTATGAGCAATGCAATTAGAGAAATGAAACGTTTTTTAAGAACAATTACCGATGCCGATAGGAAAATTAACCACTCAGCATACTTAGGTGATTTATTGGTAACTGGTTACTCTCAACACAGCCGTAACCGTACTTTTGGAAACATGATTGGCAAGGGTTATTCTGTAAAATCGGCTCAATTAGAAATGAAAATGATTGCTGAAGGTTATTATGCCACCAAAACAGTATTTGAATTAAACCAAACTATGAAAATTAAAATGCCAATTATGGATGCGATGTATAATATTATTTATAAAAATATGCCCACAAAAAACGAAATAGAAAAACTTTGCGATAAACTAGTTTAGTGTTATAAAAATAAATGCAAAAAAACAAACCCATCTCTAATGGAAATAATGTTTTAAAAAGACTTTTTAATTTATCTATTCCTCATGCTAAACTATTTTGGTTTACCTTTTTATTTACCATATTATTTTCTTTTCTTTCTACTGTTAGGCCTTATTTAATTCAGTTTATTATTGATAATTTTTTAAATAAAAATGAAATTAAAAATATTTATTTTTATTCTGCCATAGTTTTTGGATTACTTATTTTATCAACTGTTTTTCAATTACTTTCAAGCTATTTAGGCGCCTTATTAGGGCAAACTATTATAAAAGATTTGCGAGCAAGTGTATTTTCACATTTAAGTAAATTAAAGCTAAAGTTTTTTGACAATACTCCAGTTGGAACATTAGTAACCCGTTGTATTAGCGATATTGAAACCATTACTGAAGTTTTTAGTGAAGGTTTTATAAGCATCATGGGCGACTTACTTCAAATAATATTTATTTTGGGTTTTATGTTTTATCAAAGTTGGAAATTAACTTTAATAAGCTTGTCTGTTTTACCCATTTTATTAGTGGCTGCTTATTGGTTTAAAGAAAATGTTCGAATTTCGTTTGAACAAGTTCGTAATAAAGTTTCTGAGCTTAATACATTTGTTCAAGAACATTTAATTGGAATGCAAATAGTTCAAATTTTTAATAAACAAAATGCAGAATTTGAAAAGTTTAAAGCAATAAACAAAGACCACAGAGATGCTAATATTAGAGGTGTGTTTGCTTACTCCGTTTTTTTTCCAATTGTTGAAATAATTTCGAGTATTGCAATAGGTTTGGTGGTATGGTATGGAGCTAAAGAAACCATTAATGGACAAGCTTCTGCAGGTGTTATTGTTGCATTTATTATGTATATTTCCATGATATTTAGACCAATTAGACAAATAGCAGATAAGTTCAATACCCTTCAAATGGGCATGGTAGCAAGTAAGCGTATTTTTGCTTTGGTTGATGATAAAACCTATATTGAACCAACTGGAAATATTCCGTTTGAAACACTAAAAAGTGAAATAACATTTAATAAAGTTGGCTTTGCTTATGTTGACGACAATTATGTTTTAAACAACATTTCATTTAACTTGAACAAAGGAAGCAATATGGCATTGGTTGGTGCTACAGGAGCTGGAAAATCTTCCATAATTAACTTACTTAGCCGCTTTTACGATTACCAAAAAGGAGAAATTTTAATTGATGGAATTGAACTAAAACAATATCAAACCGATACTTTACGAAAACATATTGCAGTAGTTTTACAAGATGTATTTTTATTCAGCGGTTCCATTTACGATAACATTACTTTGTTCAATAAAAACGTTACCATGGAACAGGTAGTGGCCACTTCAAAACTATTGGGTGCACACGAGTTTATTAGTCGTTTGCCAAATGGTTATCACCAATCGGTGCAAGAACGTGGCTTAACTTTAAGCATGGGACAAAGACAATTAATTTCATTTGTTAGGGCAATGGTGGTTAATCCAACTGTTTTGGTGTTAGATGAAGCTACTTCAAGCATTGACCAAGAAACAGAAGATATAATTCAATTTGCCATAGCAAAAATGATGGAAGGCCGAACTAGTATTGTAATTGCGCATAGGCTTTCAACCATTCAAAAAGCCAACGAAATTTTGGTGTTAGACAAAGGCGAAATAAAAGAACGCGGCACCCACGAAAGTTTATTGCAAATAAAAGATGGCTTTTATACTAGTCTTTATGAAACACAGTTTAAGAAGTAGGTTTGAAATTATTTCTTTGGCCTATTGAAATTTGGATAAAAATCTACATATTCAATTAAAATTGTATCGCCTAATTTTAAAGAAGAATCGTTTGAATTTCCTTTGTAAATTGTTCCGTTAATTTCAAAACTATATGAATATGAAAACTCGTGAGATACTGGGCTGTTACCATAATAATTTTTTTCATTAACAATGATGGCTTTACAAGGAATAGCTTTGTTTTTTAAAAAGTAATTTTTGAAGTTTCTGTAGCCAATCTCATATACTATCAAAAAAAATAGGGTAGTAAAAACTATCAATACATAATATTTTTTAATCAAAGAGAATAATGTTAGAGGTTTTTGTAGTTTTGGCACAAACAATTTTAAGAAATTATTTCAAGAAAACTGAACTATTTTTGTGGTGTCACATTTTGTGATACGTTAATTATTTCCAACCAACCATATTTCTCAAATCATAAAAATGAAGTTTTTTATTTAAATGTTGAATCTAATATTTGTGGTAAAATATTCAACTCCTTCAGAGTTGCTTTAATGATGTATCTTTACCCCTGCATTTTATGCAGGGCTATTTAAATTCAACTCCTTCGGAGTTGTTCTTTTTAATGAAATGAGCAATATTGCAACCTGCTTTTCGACTAAAATCTTCATTATTTTAATTAAAGTGAAACAAATAAATTTACATGATTCGCAACTCTGAAAGAGTTGAATTTGAATAGCACCGAGTGCATCTCGGTGATGAATAAAAGCACATTATTAAACAACTCTGAAGGAGTTGAATAGCAGAAAAAAATAGTTATTATATTGAAGCAATTCTAATGTTTCCAACCAACCACATTTACAAATATTTTTAGTTTAGATATCATATTCGAACTTTTATTTTAAGTTTTTTGCGTTGAAAAAACTAAATAATCACCGCAAATTTGCGGTGATAAGTTTATATATTTGCCGCAAAGAAATTTTTTCAATGGCAAAATATATTTACGAATACAAAAACTGGACACAGTTTACATGGCAAGACAAAGCAGTAAATGCTGTGTTTGGCGAGGTACGTAATGCCCAAGGAAAAATAAATGGACAAATGAATGCGCTTGGCTTTTCGGCAAAAGAAGAAGCTACGCTTTCTACCCTTACACTCGATGTAGTAAAATCATCAGAAATAGAAGGGGAGCTGCTTAATTACGACCAAGTACGTTCTTCTATTGCTAGGCGTTTGGGAATAAATACTGCTGGGCTAGTACCTAGCAATCGCCACATAGAAGGAGTGGTAGAGATGATGTTAGATGCTACTCAAAATTATAAAAAACCACTCACACAAGAACGATTATTTGGTTGGCATGCAGCGCTTTTTCCAACAGGTTACAGTGGTCCATATAAAATAGAAGTAGCACAATATCGCACAGGAAAAATGCAAGTTGTTTCGGGCGCTATGGGCAAAGAAAAAATACATTTTGAAGCGGTAAAACCTGATTTAGTAAAATTTGAAATGGATAAATTTTTGACTTGGTTTAACAGCAATGAAAACATAGACCAGGTGTTAAAAGCGGCTATAGCTCACTTTTGGTTTATTATTATACACCCTTTTGATGATGGCAATGGAAGAATAGCTAGAGCAATTACTGATTTATTACTTGCCCGAGCCGAAGATAATGGAGAACGATTTTATAGTATGTCGAGCCAAATATTAATAGAACGTAAACAATATTACGAAGTTTTACAAAAAGTGCAACACAGTTCGGGTGATATTACTGATTGGCTTAGTTGGTTTTTATTTTGTCTTAAAAACGCCTTGTATGAAACTGAAAATACCATGCTTAAAATATTGAATAAAGCTAATTTTTGGAGGTTACATGAACACACACCTATAAACCAACGACAACGTTTAATGATAAATAAACTGTTTGATGGATTTGAAGGAAAACTGCAAACTGCTAAATGGGCAAAAATAACAAAAAGCTCAAACGATACTGCCCTCCGCGACATAAAAGACTTAGTAGAAAAAGGCATTTTGAAAGCAGAAAAACAAAGTGGACGAAATGCAAATTATGAATTGGTTTAATTATAAAAAGTAAACCTGTTTTATTCAATTTACTCAATTTCTAACCAATCATATTTCACAAATAATTTTATATTTGGAATCTTAATCAGTTAATCAATCCTCAAAATATGAAATTCATCAAATGGTTTTTTATAGTCATTATTAGCTTACTAGTTATTGGCGAAGCTGCCATATTATTTAGTGGTAAAACTTTTTTAAACCGGGTTTTATCCATGACTATTTTTAGTGGTAAATTAAGTCCAGATATAAATGAATTAAATTCATTTTCACACAGAGAAATGTCTGCCACAAAACCACAACCATGGCCAGTTTCGCTTAATTACAACAAAGCAAAAATTGATGACTCATTGATGAAAAAAATGGAGGATTTTAAAACCACTTCTTATTTAGTTATCAAAAACGATTCGATTATTTATGAAAATTATTGGGAACAATACAACGATAAAAGTGTGACCAATTCGTTCAGTATGGCCAAAAGTTTTACAGCGGTTTTAATTGGCATTGCCATCAAACAAGGTTTAATAAAAAATGTAGATGAACCCGTTGGCAATTATATTGATAGTTATAAAGAAGGCGACAAATCAAAAATTACCATCAAACATTTATTAACCATGAGCAGTGGCGTGGATTTTGACGAAACTTATTCAAGTCCGTGGGCATGGCCAAGCGAAGCATATTATGGTGATAACGTAAATGCGTTAACTTTAAAATCGGGAGTGAAAGAAGCTCCAGGAATTACATGGAAATACAAAGGTGGCGATACTCAGTTGTTAGGTATAATTTTGAAAAAAGTATTGGGAAATAAAAGTATTTCAGCTTTTGCTGCTGAAAATTTATGGCAAAAAATGGGTGCAGAACAACCTGCTTTTTGGAGTTTAGATAAAGAAAATGGAATGGAAAAAGTAAGTTGCTGTTGGTATGCTACTACTCGCGATTTTGCTCGTTTTGCCAAGTTGTATAGGGATAAAGGAAATTGGAATGGGGAACAAATATTGGATACTTCATATGTGAACGAATCTATTCAATTAGCCAATTTAAAAGATACAGAAGGCAAACCAAACGATAAATATGGTTACCAATGGTGGATTATGAAACACAAAGGCCACGATATATTTTATTGTCGAGGCATTCGTGGCCAATACATTTTTGCAGTACCCGACAGCCATTTAATAATAGTAAGAACTGGACACAAGCGAGCAACTAAAAAAGGAGATGAATTACCCGATGATATTTTTGTATATTTAGACATTGCTTTAGCTTTATAAACCATGTTTGATAAAGGAAAAATGAAACATACTTTAACCAAAACCATTGTTAAAGGAAACGATGTTTTTATTGCAAACAACGCCACCGTTTTTGGAAATATAAACTTAGGAAATGAAGTTTCTATTTGGTTTGGTGCTGTTTTACGTGGCGATAATGATGACATAATTATTGGAGATAGAAGCAATGTGCAAGACAATGCAGTCATTCATGTAGATCCCAATTGCCCAGTGCATATTGGGCACGATTGTATCATTGGTCATTCGGCCATTGTGCATGGTGCAACAGTTGGAAACCATGTGTTAGTTGGCATGCATTCCACCATATTAAACAATGCGGTTATTGGCGATTTTAGCATCATTGGAGCAAATGCTTTAGTGACAGAAGGTATGCAAATTCCACCTTATTCATTGGTGTTGGGTTCACCAGCAAAAGTGGTGAAGCAAATTACTCCCGAGCAAGTTGAAAAAATTAAACGCAACGCCCAAAGTTATGTAGATTTAAGTAAAGTGTATTTAGAAGTATTTGGAGAAAAATAAAAAAAGCTCCACTTCCGTCAGACGATTGAGCGATGGCTATTGCGTTGCAAGGCGTCAGACGGGTATTTGAAAATAATATAAAAATAAAAATTGTGCTACTTCCGTCAGACGATTGAGCGATGGCTATTGCGTTGCAAGGCGTCAGACGGATATTTGAAAATAATAAAAAAATAAAAATTGTGCTACTTCCGTCAGACGATTGGGCGCTAGGCTTTGCATGGCAAGGCGTCAGACGGATATTTTAGGATATTTATTGCCCATTAAAATTTAAAAAGTATGAACACAAACCCTTTAAAACCCATTATTTTCCTTTGCCTAATGGTATTACTCAACGCTTGTGGAATCGGGCATTACCACCATTTAAATTTAGTTAGGCCAGATAAAAAAAATTCTATCGCTTTGGTGAAACCGAAGCATAAAACCAATAAAGTTACAGAAACTATTATTGAAGATTCTACTACTTTTGAAACAACAAAAGAAAATGATTTAACAAATACGTCAAATGCGATTTCAGAAAAAACCGAAACTTTAGCAAATGCTTTTCTTAAAAAACCTTCTCATAATGCTAAAAAAATTAAGATTGGTTTAAAAGAAAAAGTGATGTTGACTTTATTGAAAAATAATGTTGGTAATAGGATTAATTTTAAAAAAAATATTTCATTTGATATTTTAAATTCTGATGGAGTAGCTATTTTATTATGGTTTCTTGTATTAGGATTTTGGCTAATAATTGTTCCAGCATTAATCATTTTAGTTATTCTTTTAATTATTGATACTTTAGGTATAAGAATATTTTAAGCTATAAATTTAATTTTTTAAAAACTTAAATAGGAAGAAAATTGTAATAATAATATGAAATTTGAACAACCATACTTAAACCACGAATTTGTTTTTAAAACCAGTAGGAGTGGAGGAGCAGGTGGGCAAAATGTAAATAAAGTGGCTACCAAAGTTCAAATTGATTTTGATATAAATAATAGTTTATTATTAACCGAATCCGATAAAATTAAAATAACCGAAAAGTTATCAAATAAGTTAAATAACAATGGCATTCTTCAAATTATTTGTCAAACTGAACGGTCGCAATTAGCAAATAAAATTATTGCTATTAAAAAAATTTATTCCATTTTAAATAAATGTTTTATTGTTAAAAAACACCGCAAAGCATCGAAACCAACAAAAAACAGTATTGAAAAAAGATTAACTACTAAAAAAACCAAAGCAATAACCAAAAAATTGCGTGGTAAAATTGAAGAAGAATAAGCAAATCGTACTTCATCATTCATACTTTATAATTCAAAAATCATCAATCAAAAATCATAAATTATAATTATCCTTGCGATTCTCTTTACAAATGGAAAATTCAGAACTTTTAAAAGCATTTAAGCTAATGTGCACTTCCCGTGCCATGGCCGATATATATGATGCAAATAGAAATATAACTAAATATGTTCACTCAACAAGTAAAGGCCACGAAGCAGTTCAATTGGCTTTGGCTTTTCAGTTAAAAGCCTACGATTTTGTATCGCCATATTACCGCGATGAAAGTATGCTTTTGGGTTTAGGGTTAACACCTTATGAATTAATGCTACAATTGCTTGCAAAAGCCGATGATCCATTTTCAGGAGGAAGAACTTATTACTCGCATCCATCATTGCGCAGAGATGGAATTCCGGTAATGCCACATCAAAGTAGTGCAACTGGAATGCAAGCTATACCTGCAACTGGCATGGCACATGGAGTTGCTTATAAAGAAAGCCAAGGATTAAACAATCCAAATGAAAAACCAGTTGTGGTTTGTAGTTTAGGCGATGGATCGGTTACCGAAGGTGAAATAGCTGAAGCTCTACAAATGGCTATTTTAAAAAAATTACCAATTATATTTTTTGTACAGGACAACGATTGGGGAATAAGTGCTAGTGGAGCTGAAATGAGGGCAATGGATGCGTATGAATATGCATCGGGTTTTAAAGGATTAGAAAGAAGAAGAGTAGATGGAAGCGATTTTTTAGCATCATACCAAGTAATTAAGGAATGTTTGGCTTATGTTAGAATTCACAGAGCTCCTTTATTATTGCATGCAAAAGTGCCTTTACTTGGCCACCATACTTCGGGTGTTAGAAAAGAGTGGTACCGAACCGAAGAAGACATGGATAAACATTTGTTAAACGATCCATTCGAAAAACTTAAAACATATTTATTAGAAAATAATATAGTAAATATTCAAGAAATTGAAGATTTTTTAAAGGAAGCTGCAGCTTTCGTTTCAACTCAATTTAACGAGGCAGTTAATGCACCAGAACCAAGTTTAGATACTTTAGAAAATCATGTTTTTGCTCCTTCAAAAGCAAGCGAAGAAATAGGAAACAGAACACCTGAAGGAAAAGAGCCAAGTGTAATGGTGGATGCAGCTTTACATGCAGTTGATGAAATTATGCGTAAGCATAAAGAAGCCATTTTTTATGGACAAGATGTAGGAGCGAGGTTAGGAGGTGTTTTTCGCGAAGCTGCTACTTTAGCTGCAAAATATGGCGATGATAGGGTTTTTAACACACCTATTCAAGAAGCATATATAGTTGGGTCAACTGTTGGTATGAGTGCAGTTGGGGTTAAACCAATTGTGGAAATTCAATTTGCCGATTATGTTTGGAGTGGAATCAATCAGTTGGTTTGCGAAATAACAAAATCGAGTTATTTAACAATGGGAAAATTTCCGGTTAGTTGTGTTATTCGAATTCCAATTGGAGCATACGGAGGCGGAGGACCTTACCACAGTGGAAGTATCGAATCGACTTTACTCACTTTAAAAGGAATAAAAATTGCATATCCTAGCAATGCAGCCGATATGAAAGGGCTAATGAAAGCTGCCTATTACGATGGAAATCCATGTATTATGCTGGAGCACAAAGGACTTTATTGGAGCAAAAACCCTGGAACAGAATTAGCCCGTTGTGTGGAACCCGATGAAGATTATGTATTGCCTTTTGGTAAAGCAAATATTGTTCAGCATGCAAGCAGCGATGCAATTGAAAATGGTGAAAGTTGCACTATTATAACTTGGGGAATGGGCGTTTATTGGAGTTTAACTGCTTCAAAACAATTTGCAGGTAAAGTAGAAATTGTTGATTTACGATCGCTACAACCAATAGATGAAGAAATGATTATGACAAGTGTAACAAAACATGGCAAATGTTTAATTGTAACAGAAGAACCAATTTTAAATTCGTTTGCCGAAAGCTTAGCAGCCCGAATTATGCAAAATTGTTTTACTAAATTAGATGCACCAGTTATGACAATAGGTGCAAAAAATTTACCAGCAGTACCACTAAATATGGGATTAGAAGCTGAAATGTTGCCAAATGCTGAAAAGGTTGCACAAAAGTTAGGCGAACTTTTAAATTATTAAAATGGCATATATTTTATGCATAGAAACAGCCACTGAAATATGTTCTGTGGCTATTGCTTTTAATGGTGAAACAATTGCTATCGAAAACGATTATTCAGGCAATAGTCATGCTTCGCAATTACATTTAATAGTAGCACGGGTTTTACAAAAAGCAGGTATTACTTTTAAAGAATTAAGTGCAGTTGCAATAAGCAAAGGTCCTGGCAGTTATACAGGGTTACGTGTTGGAGTTTCGGCAGCAAAAGGCTATTGTTACGTTTTAAATATTCCTTTAATTGCTATTAATACTTTACAAAGTTTAGCCAATGGTTATTTAATGCAAAATCCTAATTATTCAGGACTTATTTGCCCAATGATTGATGCCAGAAGAATGGAAGTTTATTGTGCGGTTTTTGATAGTAATCTAAATGAAATATTACCTACCCAAGCTAAAATAATTGATGAGCTTTCGTTTGCAAATGAACTAGCTCAAAACGAAATAGTTTTTATTGGGAATGGTGCAGAAAAATGCAATGGTAAATTCGAATATTTATCCCGTTTTAGCGGGACGAAATTCGAAATCGGATATGTTTGTAATGCTAGTTTTATTTCAACATTGGCACAAGCGGCCTTTGATAAAAATGAGTTTGAAGATTTGGCTTATTTTGAACCTTTTTATTTAAAAGATTTTGTAGGTACTATTGCAAAAAAGTTGATTTAATTTGAATTTTATTTTAATTTAACAAAAATGGTAATTGAAATTCAACTAAAAGCAAATTTTTAATTTGTAAAACTAATTTTAAAAAGCCTCTCAAAGTATTTTTTTGAGAGGCTTTTTATAAATTACTTACTATTTTACCACACTCATGCTCTTGGTTTTTATACTGTTGCCATCTACAATAATGGAATAATAATAAATGCCATTGGCTAGCAAACTACCATCTATTTGTATTTTGTCAATAGGTTTATTTAGTTTTTGGGTAAATACGGTTTGCCCT